>NZ_SHKN01000004.1:0-114205 GCF_004217115.1 Ancylomarina subtilis
TTTTTAATCCCTCCGCTGTTGCCTATAGCTTGCTTTCTCTTGCCTGGAATCGAAGCGAAAATTTAAAAACAAAGTCAGGCAATGACCCCTAACGGATGTGTAACATCATATTGATGTTATATTATTTATCTATGTTTTTAATTAACTCATTATCAATCTTCTTCTTATCCTCTAAAATCCGATCTAATGGACTTTTTATTTTTGCAAAATGTTTTGTGCTTACATGAGTATAAATATCCGTGGTTTTACTCGATGCATGACCTAGGATATTTTGAATATACCTGATATCGGTTCCTTGTTCTAATAAGTGTGTCGCAAATGAATGCCTCAACATATGGGGTGTGACTCTCTTATCAAATTTACACCTTTCAGCAGCATTTGTCACAACATTAAATACACTTGTTGCACTATATTTTCTTCGCCCTTTACCCTCAAATAAATAATAATTTGGCTTAAATAACTTTAGATATTTTTTCAATACAATCATTAATGACTCAGATAGAATTGAAGTTCTATCTTTTTTCCCTTTCCCTGCTCTAATAAATATGAGCTGCTTATCAAACCAAATATCCTGCCGCCTCAGATTAATAAGTTCACTTCGACGCAATCCGGCAGAATACAAAGTCGCTATAATCGCTTTGTGTTTTAGGTTTGTACTAACATTCAATAACTGAATAACTTCATTTTCGGAGATTACTTTAGGCAGCGTTCTAGTTTTACGTGGCCGGTCTATACTATAAAATTCTTTTTTCTTACCTAAAACCTGCTCATAGTAGAATTTAATAGCATTTATCCGTTGATTCTGCTGACTATGAGAGATCTTATTACGAATAATTAATCGATGTATATAGTCATTAATTTCATCAGGAGTTATGTCCTCAATGTTTCTTAGTCTGAAATATCTCTGGTAGTCATCAAAATACTTGGTATAAATCCGAATGGTACTCTCACTGTATCTAACTCGTTCCAATTTCTCCAAATAACCTTTCGGCAATCGAACAACTTCCTCAACTTCTGCTATACCTCTTTGTATGCTAATCTCGTATGTCTGAGAGAAAACCTGCTTAAATTTGTCGTAATCAAACTCATTTCGAGCAACCCACCACATTTTTTTAGTCTGACTCCAGCATGCAGGAAAGTTCGCTCTCAGTAGGTTAATAACTTCCTGATTGCGCTCAAAGCGAATGCACACAACTTTTTGCTTGCGATGCACATCTGCAGATAGCTTGAGTTTTACTTTTTGCATAACGATTACAATATGACAAAACCAAATTTATGAAAATAAAACGATCAACAATATAAATATCGAATGTAAAAACAGAAATCCAAATAAAATAGAATTTGTCCACATAATTATGTTGGTTCCATGACCTTTTAATCCCCCTTTACTTAGCAGGCCAGAAAAAAGCAAGAATACCTGAAACAGCATATAGATGAAGGCTTCACACCCCCTCTCCAACTACACAGATTTAACTTTTAAAAAAAATCCTTTACCCTTTACCCTTTACCCTTTACCCTTTACCCCCTTCCAAATAAAAAGGCATGGCCCTCCCAGCCATGCCCTAATCCCAATCCACATATCTTGATATCTACCAAAGAACAAGACATATAAATCAGTATTCTTTTGATTAAAATAACCCGATATCATTTTGCAAACGCAACCAGGGGTTTGGGCATCATCTTAAGATGCAACTTCCGATGTTCCGAAGCATACCGTCGAACAGAAACAAAAAGCGTATTGTACCCCATATTCTCTATTTTCAAACGAAATTCACCCTCCGGAAACGACTTAAATCTAAAAGTACCATTGGCAGTAATCTTTACACTCAAGTCCTGCCCTTCAACCGAAACCTGGCCCAGCGAAATGGGTTTCCCGCTTACCTCATCAGTTATATACCCCAACACATCGTAATGACGATGTATAGCAGCTGGCACCTGTCGTGCCGTAAAATAATGATTTACAAAATCAGGCTGTGTATTCCGGTAACTCTCAATACTCCAATCCAGCTCTTGCTTAAGCAGATACTTCATTTTCGTTTTTAGCTTGTTAAATTCCACTCCTGCCACCTTTTTGTCATCTACCAACATCAAACGCTCAATACGTTTTTGTTCAAAAGAGTTCAGCTCGGTTTCACAAGCCGTTATCATCTCTTCACTTATACCAAAAACAACCAATTCTGCTTTACGAGCTTTTGACAAACCAATAAGCTTATCTGCATAGATATGCAAATCTGTTTCGTTTAAACTCGACAGTTTTCCTTTACTTATTTTCACTTGGTCCAGCAAAAGTTCATCACCGGTACTGTTGGCCAAACGAATAAAAGCAACCGATAGAGGATATATCAAATTGAGCAACGAAACTTTAATCTCATTCTTATCTCGGGTCAACCATTCAGTTGGCTGATCCATTTTATAGGCTAAGGTCGATAACTGTATCTTATAGCCCGAAAAAATATGGGTGAGCGATTTTGTTGCTTCATCTGTTTCATAAATATGGGCTTCTTCATCTAATACCCGGGAAATCTCAGATATTGAACTCATCCATTTCTTGTCATTTGTTTTCATTTTTTTCACTTTTTAGCAACAGATCTAAATCAGCTGACAAGGCTATAGTTCACCTTTTCAGCTTGTTCTGCTGGCCTGATGATTTCTACTATCTGATTTTCATCCATTATAAAACCACCATTCTCATTTACAAACGAATCATGACATAAGCCTCTTTAAATTAAATATTAAAACCAAATTAGAATAGTGCAAAATTTTAAAATTAGCGATGGCAATTTCACTAAAACGTCTAAGCTTGAGTCTAACACTTCAATTCCTGAACCCAACATTTCGTTTCTTAACCCCAACACTTCAATTCTTGAGTATAAAACTTCAACTCTACGAAGCAAAACCTCTAATCTTTTTTATAAAACCAGCTGTCAAAACCTTAAAACCTTGCTTCAGGTCTCGAAAACCTGGCCTCAGATTCAGTAAAGAGAACTTAAATAAGATAAGATTTGGTGTAAAATGATTAAAATCAGATGAAATATTGCCAATAGTGAGCTTGGTCGCTGGGAGAGATTTAGCAAATATGAAATACTTTCGTCGATATCACTTAAAAGTATTTAGAGTATCACCTACAGACTCATTTCGCCGTTTTAAAATCAGTAGGTAGCTGGACGTCTTTGGTAGATTTGTATTTCAAATTTAAAGAATTAATTCTTTAAAACCCAAAACTTTTTATCATTTACAACAAAAAAAGAGCCTTTCATCATCAAAAACTACACTTTAGTGTAGGTATCTCCTCAGCTTTTCATCAGGCGCAATTGAGTAAGATAAACAAGCTGATTCTCATACCCATCCATCCCATTAAATCCAAACAACTTAGTCTCACCTTCCACAGCTCACAACAAGTCTAAATACCAACTCCCATCAAAAATGCCCAACACTTAAAGTCAGCCATTCAACTTTGTTCAATATTTGCAATTCAACAAGCAGACTGAGATAAAAAGCGGAAATAGAGGAAAGACCTTTCCGGAATTGCCCAAATCTCAGATAAAAATTTAATTTTACACGCAAATCAAATCCTATACTTATGACGAAACTTATTTACACTTCAATCATTATACTCGCTCTTATCAGTTCAGCTTGTAGCTCCGGTGAAAAAGCCTTACAAAAAGGCAACTACTACACGGCTGTGCTCAAGTCGGTTGACCGATTACGATCGAACCCCAATAAGAAAAAGGCACAACAAACCCTATTGGAAAGTTATCCTTTAGCTCTTGATTGGTCGAAAAGAGAAATCACAGCTCTACTGAATTCGTCCGATCCTTTAAAAAACACCAAATCGATAGGGCAATATCAGATTCTGAACAGAATGTACAACGAAATCAACCGCTGCCCTGCGGCTTTGCGTTTACTCTCCAATGTACAATCATTCAGAGCCGAGGAAGATATGGCCAAACAGCTTGCCGCTCCTGAATGTTATAATTTAGGCCTAATAGAACTGGCTAAAGGCACACGCAATGCAGCCAAATCAGCATACAATCATTTTGCAAAAGCCAACCAGTTTGTGCCCAACTTTAAAGATGTGCTTGCTAAGATGGACGAAGCATACGAGATAGCAACCCTAAAGGTCATTATCGAACACATTCCGGTTAATTCTGCAAAATACAGTTTGAGTGCTGAATTTTTCCAGGATCAGGTCACCCAATACATTACCAACAATATCAAACGCCAGTTTGTTCGATTCTATACCCCTAAACAAGCTGAAATGGAAGGTTTAGACTATCCCGATCAGGTGATTGCCATGCGTTTCGAAGACTTTGTGGTGGGCGAAACCCACGATACCGACATCGAAAAGGAAGTCATTAGTGCCGATAGCGTTGAGGTAGGAAGCACCAAACTTAAAAATGGTGAAACCATCAAAGTTTTTAACAAGGTGAAGGCCAAACTGCACATTCACAAGCGCGAAGTGATTTCTAAAGGTCTGCTTTCCTTACAAATTGAAGAGTTTGCAAACAGACGAATCCTGAACAACAAACAGTTGGGCGGAGAATATGTTTGGTTTAGCAAATGGGGCCATTTCAATGGCGACGAAAGAGCCCTGACAAAGAAAGAACTTAAAATTTGCAATCAAGAACCGATTCTCCCTCCTGCCAAACAGGATTTGTTTGTAGAGTTTACCAAACCCATCTTCACCCAACTTACCGATGAGTTAAGACGATTCTATAACAGATATTAATGATCTGAATTGATGATATTAAAAAAGGCTATCCCATTTAGGATAGCCTTTTTTACTAATCTTGAATTCTACTTACTCCAAAAAAACAAAGTCGAGGTCTAAATCAAGAGAGAACTTCAACCTTAAATTTTTGATTTGAGCGGACTTTGTCAGTCTGCCGTGAGGCGTGATACAGTTTTATCTAAAAGAAAAAACAAGGATCAGACTGACTTGATTTTTTATTCGCGAAACAATTTTTCAAATGTGCTCATGAGCCCTTTAGTGTTGCTTACTTTTTGATCTAAGCAAAAAGTAAGAGCCCAGCGGCTTGAGCGAAATAAGAGATTATTAATCAATCGCGTCCTAAGAGATGGCATACTCGCAAGTCCAATTTGATTATAGATTCCAATGGAAATATAAAACCACCAAATAGTTACGCTGTTGTTTGCTCCATTTATATAGGAAGTAAGTTAAGTTCTAATTATTTTATAATCTTCACATTTAAATTCACAACAAGCTCTTTCAAGAATACACTTTATCAAAGGCTTCTTCCTAAAAGACAAAACGATAGTCATTCCATCGCTAATGAACACAGCGCCCTGATTAACTTCTGTACGTGCGATGGATTTACTTGATGCCAATAACCCGAAGTGGCAGTCACTCCGTGACTTGACTTCGGGCTAATGGGATTCGAGCCCTTTGGGCTCATTGCTTTGCAATCTTCAAACCGTAATGGGACAACTGGAGCCGGTTCCGAACAATCGGGATTGATTTTTTTTGCTTCGTTTTTTGGATCAAGCCAAAAAATGAAGTCGGGATTATTCGAAGAGCTCATGAACTCACAAAAGCTCGGTTGAGGCGAAGCCCAATTAATAGGACAGGATTAATTATTAGCTTATTCTTTTTCCCAAATCACTCGTATCAATGGCATACTCGCAAGTCCAATTTGATTACAGATTCCAATGGAAATATAAAACCACCTCGCCTTCGTTCCTCAGGCACTCCTCCTTGTAAAGGAGGAGAAACACTTGTTTTATAAATAAATCAGTCGTTATTAGTTACTCCCAGGGTACCAAAGCCGAAGGATAATAATTGATTCCCATAAACTCAAAACGTGACTTCTCTTTGCCTAAGCGAACTTTATATTCCTCCCACGATTTATCAGGATGATTCGACCAGCCCAATTCGGCATAACCCGGCAAACGTGGAAAAACCAGATACTCAATATCATCAATCGTTTCAACCGTTTCGGTCCAAAGTGGTGCTTCTATTCCGATAATATCCTTCTTGCTAATACCTTTTACATTGCTTTCTAATGACCAATCGTAAGCATCGTCCACTTCGGTATAACCTGCCCAATGCAGTCCCAAAGGACAAATTGAGTCGTACTGAATATCCATATAAGCCCTTGTAGCCGGCGACATAATAATCTTCACATTCTGATTCACAGCATCCAATGCCGTTTGCGTTCTCGTGTGCCAAAATTGGGCTATGGTATTTTCCTTGAGATTCGCTGCCGAAATATCAGCCCAACCCATCATCTTTTTACCATGAGCATTCACAATTTCCTGAACTCGGTTTACAAATTTGATATAATCCTTTTTCCTGGTGGCATTCGATTCATCACCTCCAATATGAATGTACTCACCCGGAGTAATCGCCGCCAATTCACCAATCACATCATCAATAAATTGGTAGGTGATCTCTTTATTTGCATCAAGCGTGCTGAACCCCACATCGGTTCCAGTATACAGTTCTCTGGCTTTACCATCCGCATTCAACTCGGCATAAGAAGCCAAAGCGGCATTGGTATGACCCGGCATATCAATTTCAGGAATCACGGTAATATATCTCGCTTGAGCATACTTCACAATCTCACTATAGTCTGCCTGCGTATAGAATCCGCCTTTTCCTCCGTCAACTTCAGCACTCCCACCATGTGCGGTTAAATTAGGCCAACTTTTTATCTCAATTCGCCAGCCCTGATCATCGGTCAGGTGCAAATGCAAAACATTCATCTTATAAGCCGCAATTAAATCAATGAATCGTTTCACATCGTCTACATCGAAGAAATGACGCACCACATCGAGCATAGCACCACGGTAACCATATTCGGGTTTGTCTTCAATAGTACCACTGGCCAATTCCCATGGGCCAACTTGTAGGTCTTTCGATTCAATTTTAGCTGGTAGCAGTTGTCGAATGGTTTGGACACCTCGAAACAAACCTGCCAATTGATAAGCCGCCAATACCACACGTTTTTCAGTAATCTCCAATTGATAACCTTCATCACCCAATGCTGTCAATTCTTTATTTAAAAGCATAGCGATTCCTTTTTTAGAAGCAGGTGTATTAACAACTTCTACCTTGGTCTTAAACCCGGTTGCCGGTGCAATAAAATCGGCCAGGTAATTTGCAATACCTTGCACACTTTCCTGTTCAACTGACACATATATTTTTGTTTTCTCATTCCATTCAAATGAGCTACCCGTTGCAATAAGAATTGAGGGTTTTGGAATCAAATTTTCCTTTGCCAGATCTTTAGGTGTTGGTGTCTTACATGAAAATAGCATCACTACGATTAATAATAGTGAGCAAAAACTGAATGATTTACTCATTTTGATACGAATTGTTAGTTGGTTTATTGGTCAAATCACAAGGATATAAAAATCCCTGTGAAAGATAAGCATAATTACACTTTAAAATAAAACAGATACTGAATACAACCCCTATTTTAATCCACCCCAAAACGAAAAAACGATTTCCCAATTAAGGCAAACCGTTTTCACATATATATCAGTTCCAAATTAAACCTTCTCTACCTTCTTTATACCACTTCGGTTGAAAATAATGCGGTAACGACGATAGGCCGTTTCATCATCAAGCTTAAAACGGAGAACCATATTCATAAAATAAACCTTTTCACCGGATAGTTTCTCAAACTTATCTGTATTCAAATAATAAAGAGGAATCTCAGGATTATCCATTTTCTGTATAAAGCGAGACACGTTAAAACGGATGATATCAACCACCCCGGTTATATTGTAGTTGCCATAGGAATTATCAAGCGCCTTTTGATCCAATCGCAGCAGCTTGCGATAGAAAATAATCTTCTCGCCCACACCCCGACTCTCAATATCGATAATGCGTGAGCGATTGCGATGCTTCATCACACGAAGAGGAACCGAATCTTCACTCACAAAGTCGAAACTCTCCTTACACCAACCAATTTTCTCATCCCCCTTAACACGAATGACAGTCTTATGATCGAAAAAGCGCTTATTGATTTTCCCAATCAGATAATGACGACTCAAATCCTTAATCCTATCCTTAAGCATGTAAATAATCACCAAGGCAATATATAAGGGAATGGTGAAACCGCCCAGACTTTTTTGAAAAATAAAGGTCAGTGCAGCACCAATAATCATGGCCATTCCGGCTGCAACACTATAAAGTAATTGCATCATAAAAAGACCTTCCTTTTTCTTACGGGAAGAAAGTAAAAGCTGCCCTTCGAAATATTTATTAAACACACTTCTGCGATGAACCAACCAGCGGTTACGATCCCGTGTATCTTTCTCAACCACCAAATAGCCATTGGCACGCTTGTAAGCAATCTCTTCTCTTATCAATTTCAGAATCTCGTCTTTACTCCGATCGAAATCAGCAAGATACTTTTTACGCAAGCCTCGATATAAATAGCCGCTATGCTGTTCGAACTGATTGCTCATAAACTCATCCCCAAACAAAAAATAATCGAACATTTCCTTTTGTATGGTAGGCACATTCACAATTGGACGCAAATCGCGATAATGTTGCGCAATCGTTCTCACATTTTCGATATAAGCATCAATCAGATAACGCCTGTCATCAGCCATATCGTTATTTAAAATATGCTGAATCTCTCTTCGAAGTGCCGACTTGAGAATAGAATGAAACATGCGAATATGATACTCATAATTCGCCTCATTCTTAGGGCCGGGATAGTTCGCCACCTTTACGAAGGCTTCTTTCAAATAAGAAAAAACAGAATGATCGCCATGAGCAATCTCCCTTAACAAATAAGGAGGGGTAATAAGACGAATATTGGAGTTAAAATCGTTGTAAAAGTCCTCTTTCTTGTAAGTCGACGAATTGATATCCAGCTTACTTGGGATAAATAACCAGGTCTTAACCGAAAATTCATTCACCTTTCGATCCTTACGAGCTTCGTAGCCCATTTTAATCTCCACTGAAAACTTATCATGTACTTTTACAACTTCTTCTATCATTCGCTATTCTCTCTATAATTTGACTTAATATCCTTTCGGAAATTAAAGATACTCAAATCCTTTTAATATAAATCATTTCAGACTACCTGATTTTAAAGGGATAGAAACGTTAACGATTGCAGATTAAAAAAAACGATAAGGAGAAATCTATTTTATTATTATTCCAAAGAATTTCGCTCTATCTGATCCAATATGGCATAAAATTCAAGCCCATTTACACTTGCTCCTAAAGTTATTATGTCATTTTTACTGTTTAACCTACCACAAGCCGTCAATCTGACAATATAAATGTCATTTTTTCATTTTGTTTCCCTTTTTATTGACCCCAAACGCCACACCCGTCAACCAACTGTTAATCAAATAAAAACAATTGCAAATCCTATTAACAAAAGGCAATTTGGCATTCAATTTGATGAGAACATAACGGATCGCGATTCCGATATTTTTAAATAGAACTGATAATTATTTAATGATCACAAAATTTAATTAAGGAGGATTTATCATGACACTAGTAAAGAGAAATTCAGACAATTTATTTCCATCCTTATTTGACAATTTCTTCTCAAGAGATTGGATGGATTGGAATAATTCAAACTATTCAAGTACCAACACAACCCTGCCAGCCGTGAATGTGCGTGAAGATGACCATGAATTCACGATTGAAGTGGCTGCTCCGGGAATGAAAAAGAGTGATTTCAACATCAATTTGGATAACAATCAGTTAACAATTTCATCTGAAATTAAAAGTGAAAATGAAACTAAGGATGGTAAATATTCCAGAAAGGAATTTTCATACCAATCATTCCGCAGATCTTTTCGACTACCTGTCGATTTAATTGATGGTGATAAAATTGAAGCCAAGTATGATGAAGGTATTCTTTGCATCCATCTTCCAAAAAAAGAAGAAGCAAAACCCAAACCTTCACGAATGATCTCTATAAAATAAACAAATAGGGCAGGTTGGCAGCCTGCCCTAAACCTGTTTATATCCCGAAACAATTGGCATTGCTTTATTTTTTGCACGCAAGTTTTTAGTCAGTAATCGAATTCAACAAAAAGTTCGCTCACTGGCCATTTATATAAATCATTAAAAGTAAATAAAAATGAAAAAATTCAGTTTACTACTTTTATCCGCAATTATGGGAGGCGCCCTTACCTTAGGGGGCTATCTCATATTGAGCGAAAAGAAACAATCAATCAGGATTGAACACATTACAGAAACACCAGTGCACGGAGCAAGCTATAGTGTTTCAAAAAATGGTGAAAACACACCCCTGCAGTTTACTGATGTCTCGAAAAAGGTGATGGATGCTGTTGTTCACATCAAATCAACACAATTGCAAGAGAATCCAAATTCAAGGACAACTCCCTCTCCTTTCAGAGAATTTTTTAATGATGATCTTTTTAAAGATTTCTTTGGTCCCTATTCACGTATACAACCTCAAAACCCAAAACAACGAATGCCACAAGCTAGAGTGGCAAGCGGATCAGGGGTTATCATCAATGCCGATGGTTATATTGTCACCAATAATCATGTGATTGAAGGAGCCGATGACATTGAAATCAGTTTGCATGACAACCGGGTTTATAAAGCCAAAGTCGTTGGTACCGACCCAACAACCGATTTGGCTTTGCTGCAAATCAAAGAAAAAAATCTGGTTCATATTCCCTTCACCAACTCCGACGAAATTGAAGTGGGCGAATGGGTGCTTGCAGTCGGAAATCCTTTCAATCTAAATTCAACCGTTACGGCCGGTATTGTCAGCGCCAAAAGTCGTAATATCAATATTCTTCGAAATCGAAGTGCGATCGAATCCTTTATTCAGACCGACGCTGCGATCAACCCGGGGAACAGTGGTGGTGCCCTGGTCGATCTAAAAGGCGGATTGGTTGGAATTAACACAGCCATTGCCAGCCCAACAGGAGCCTATTCGGGCTATGGTTTTGCAATCCCATCAAATATCGTCAGCAAAGTGGTTGAAGATTTAATGAAATACGGATTTGTACAACGCGGGTATTTGGGTATTCTAATACGCAATATCGATGGTAACTTTGCCAAAGAAAAAGAGCTTAAAGTGACCGAAGGGGTTTACGTCGATAGTTTACCTGATAACAGTGCAGCTTCTGATGTTGGAATTCAAAAAGGTGACGTGATTTTAAAAGTTAACGGTTCCGAAACAAAATCAACTTCCGAACTCATGGAAATTGTTGCCAGACACCGTCCTGGAGATAAATTAAACCTGGAAGTTGATCGATTTGGAAAAAGCAAAAGCTTTGACATCACCCTACGAAATGAAAAAGGAGACACAGGGCTGAACAAAAAAGAAAATGAACAAATCTTAACAAGACTGGGCATAGAGCTAAAAGAATTGGATAAAGATGAACTCAAAAAACTCGAAATATCAAATGGTTTACGTGTAGATAAAATCCATTCGGGACTAATCAAACACCAAACCAATATGAAAGAAGGTTTCATTATCACTCGAGTTGATGGTAAACCAATTGACAATATTGAAGCATTCAAAAAATACGTCAACAACAAGGAAGGTGGCATTATGCTCGCCGGCTTTTATGAAAATTACCCGGGCAATTATTACTATGCCTTTGGTCTTGATTAATATCTCTTAAATATCTAAAAACAAGCCCTCATCAGAATAATCTGGTGAGGGCTTATTTTCTGTCTTTATAATTACTTCCTTTTATTTACAACTCGTTTTTTTCACCCATAACATCCTTAGGACTAAACGGCTTGACAAGGTATCCCCTTCCATTTCGAATTTGAAGGCAAATTTTCTCCTTTCATTACTAATGACAATGGTGCTATTGATGTATTTCTGTCAATAATGGAATCATATAAAACGATGGACATATTTCCGATATTACAATTTTCCTTTATTCGCAGCGATGATGCTTTCATAATTCTATCTTCAAACAAATGGTTTTGGATAACAACGCCAGCATTAAGACTAACATTATCCTCTATTTCAACCAAATCGAACTCGGAAAACAAACTTGTTCCCATATGCACATTTCTTCCAATTTTACAACCAAGCAAGCGTAAAAAAGGGGCAAAAAATGGTGTTCCTATAAAAGGCGCTAGCATTTGAGCTGTTATACTTTCGTAGGCTCCGTTTACGGCTTCATTATACCAAACGAATGTTGACCATAGTGGTTTTACTGTCGCTTTTATTCTCCCCATTAGCAGCCACTTCACAAAAACGACGATGAGTGAACTTACTATTGCCACCAGAATTGCGAGCAAAGGCAATAAGCCAATCATGCTAAAAATCCCTTGTGTTTCATAAAAGTAATATGCGGTGTAAAATGTAGATAAAACACCCAGTACCTCAATTGTTGATGGTATAAGGATTCGAAGAAAATCAATCAAATATCTTTGTATGTACAGTTTTAAAGTCGGTTTAAAAATAACCTTATCATCAAAACCTTTGACAATTTGCCTTCTGGGAAGATTGAAGGATGGGGATCCTAACCAATCGGTACCATCTTCAATTTTCCCACTTTTTACCGGAGGAACGGACAATACCCCTATCAAACAATTGTCGCCAATACTTGTCCCCACGGGAAGAATGGCACTGTTACCCACAAAACTACGATTACCAATTACTGTAATGGAGACTTCCATATAACCATTGTAAAAATGTCGCCCACCTATAATTGATCCATCGGCAAAAAAACTCTCATCGCCAATAATCATAAGTTCGGGAGAGAATTGTGACACGGTTGATATTTCTGCATTCTTTCCGACTTTAGCCCCCAACATTCTTAGCCAATGAGGAAAAAATATGGTGGTGTAAACTGGTTTCACCAACATTACACTTAGTCTGATAATACTATCGACAAACCACTTGCGCAAAAAGAACAAACTCTCTGTTTTATACGTTCCCGGAGTAATTTTATTAAAGACAATCTTCTTAACAATGACTGCTGTAATACAGAAAGAGAGAACTGCCAAGGGACCCGATACAAGAATGCTGGCCATATTGATTAACAGGCTTGAGGAATCGAGACCAAACTTGATTAAGACTATTGAAGGGATACCTGCCATCATAAGAAAGGCGAAGAGTGTAAAGATTGCAAACAGGTGCATTATACCCCAAAAGAAGGGTTTAGACTTGTATGATTTACCCTTTGGCACATTAACTTTTGTTTTTACAGAGGGAGAACCTTGTCGTGATTCATCTGCTGAGATATGTTCATTATCCTGCAGGGCTGAAATGTCTCCAATCCTTGAATTATTTCCCATCTTAGTATTCAAACCTATATAAGAGTGAATGCCAACAAAACAGTTGTCGCCTATCTCAATTTTTCCGATTTTTAAATAGCCATTTTCAATAGAGGTTCCTAATAATTGAGTTTCATTTCCGATAGATGAGTTATTTCCAATGCTGAGGTTATCCCAACTTGAACACAAGTGAGTATCGATTGTACAATGACGACCTATTTTCGCCCCCATTAAACAGTAATAAAACGACATCAAAGGACTTCCTGCAAGCAATTGCGATCCCGTCATTGCCTGTATTCGATCAGTAAGCCACCATCTATAATAATAGAATCCATTAACAGGATAAATTCCTGGTTTTATTCGACCTATGATTAGCCACTTTAAAGCAACTCCCAACAACAGAATAACGGGATACATCAGCATCATGATTCCTGCACTTCCAAAGATTAATCTATTGATGGAAAGCTCATTCTCGGTATATTTCAAATAATAAAGGATTAATGCTGCAATGGGTAAAACACCTAGCCCATAAATAAGGTACATGGAGAGTGCCTGCAATGCTTTAATCAATGTCGCAATTTTACTTTTGGGTGGCAAACCCAAAGACTCTTCTTCATCAGCAGTTTCGCAAACATTCATCTTCGAGTGGGCCGTATCGGATAGTTTTTCTATGGTAGGAAAAATATATAAATCACGTATCGCTATCTCAATATTGTGTTTAAATCGGAGTACTGAAGCTACTTTCGCAGCTAGCAGAGAATGCCCTCCCAAATCGTTAAAGAAATTATCTTTAATTGAAATCTCATCCATTCCAAAAACTTCTTTCCAGACTTCAACCAGTATCTTTTCAGTCCCATTTGAAGGAGGAATGATTTCCCTATTCATTTTAATCAGTGGGGTCATGGGAATGGGTAACCTTTTTTTATCCACCTTACCACTCGTTAAAAGCGGGAGACCATCAACAACTTCCAAGTAGGTAGGAATCATATAGGCTGGCAGATGTTGTTCCAACATGCTTAATATCTCATCGAAAATAACAGGTTTTGAACTGTCTTTTAAAACAATATAGGCCACCAGCTCTTTAATCACGTTTTTCTCAGTTACATTAACTACCGAGCTTGAGACATTGGGGAATTCCCGCAAAACAGATTCGATTTCCGAGAGCTCAATACGATATCCCCTCACCTTAACCTGTGAGTCGATACGCCCATGAAAGAGGATTTCTTTATTCTCATTCAGACTGACCAAATCACCTGTTTTGTATAGCCTTTCATTTTTCACTATTCCGTCAACAAATGTATTTCTGGTCAGTTCTTCCTGATTTAAATACCCCTTTGCCAAACCTTTTCCGCCAATGTAAAGTTCCCCCTTATCACCATTCAATACGGGCTTTTTGTTTTCATCCAAAATGTAAATGTCATAATTCGGTATTGGCTTTCCAATGGTCACCTTCGCTCCTGCTTTACACTCCCAATATGTTGTATTAACAGTGGTTTCAGTTGGTCCATAAACATTTAACATTCGCGCCCCATTTTTTGACCATTTATTAACCAACTCAGGGGGGCAAACTTCACCACTCAGGATTATTAATTTCACCGAATGTAGTTCCTCATCCATCATACTTAGAAAAGTAGGCACGGTTGACAGAAAAGTGACTTTTTCATTATTAATTAATTTAATGGCCTCGCTAGCCAATTTGGTCACCTCATCATTTGCAACAATAAGCGAGGCTCCACATGAGAAAGCCATCCAAATCTCCTCAACCGAGCCATCAAAACTGTATGCAAAACCATTGTAAAGACGATCATTGGAATTGAGCTTACAAACTTGTTTAAAGGAGTTGACGAAATGGACAACATTGTAGTGTTGTGCCATGACACCTTTAGGGCGACCGGTTGATCCGGATGTATAAATGATATAAGCCAGATCATCATTTTTAATCTGAACCTGGTTTTCGCCCACTCTTTCCGGAGACAGGTCATTTAGCTCTGGAGAATTAATGTCGAGCAAACAAGTGTCGATATCTAATTCTGAAAACAGACCTGACTCTGTTAAAATGATTTTTATTTCGGCATCCTTAATAATGTGTCTTATTCTATCGACAGGAAAGCTCCTGTCTATTGGTACATAAGCTGCGCCAACCTTTAAAATTCCCAACATTGCGACGATAGGCAATTCGGAGCGTTTAAAATAGATCGCAACCAAATCCTTAGGCTTAACCCCCTTGGCAATAAGATAGTGAGCAAGCTTGTTCGCTCGTTCTTCAATATCTTTATATGTAAATTCACAACTCCCACTTTTTACTGCCAGAGCATTTGGAGTTAAACTGGCTTGATCTTCGAATATTTGATGTAAAAGCATGTTTTGTTTTTTTTGATGTTTATTTAGATAATAGCTTCATTAAACGACGACTATCGAACTCAATAATATGTGGGGTTTGATTTAGGTTTATCTCCTTATGAGTTACTGACAAGGCATAACTTTTGCCAGAGAAACAAATTGTTTTATTGTAAATGTGATTAGGCTGAACTTTATTATTGTACATCGCTGCATAGTATGACTCAGATCGACCAACAATATCGAGACCTTTAAAGTCGAGACCAATTCCCAGTCCCAGGTATTTAGCATAGGCTTCCTTGATGGTCCACAGACGCAAATAATGCATCTGTTTTGACAATATGCTGCTTCGCTGCAATTTTACTATTTCGCTATCAGTAAATACAGTTTGTGCAAGACGGTCATCAATTTTATAATGGTAGGATTCTATATCCAGGCCAACTTCATCTTTAGAGGAAATTGCTATCGCAAAAATATCTTCGCAATGCGAAACATTAAAAAACAGTTTGGATTCATAAATGGAATTAACTGTGTATGGTTTATTTTCAATCGTTTTTTCAAACTCCCAGTATGCAGGTAATATTCCAAAATCACAGTACTCTGAGAGTAGATATCTTTTTAAAACCTTTGACACAACAATACTCATTTTCAATTGATTATTCCCGATTAATGCGATCTCTGTTTTTTCAATCGGTGATAAAACATCCAAAACCTGACACATAGATTGAAGCAATTTTGGAGTTATTTCTACGATGTAAATCTTCATGACTTATTCCAAAGGGTAACTAAAATATTTATTTTCATAATTTCTAAGAATTACTTCTCCATATTCCTTTGAAATGATGGTCTCAGGCATAATAGGGATTTTTCCTCCACCATTAGGTGCATCAATAACCAACTGAGGAACTGCCATTCCTGATGTATGCCCCCTTAATCCTTCGATTATATCCAATCCGGTCTGAAGCGAAGTTCTAAAGTGACTAGCTCCTAGTATTAAATCCATCATGTAGATGTAATAGGGTTTTACACGTATCTCAAGTAGCTTTTGCATCAACAACTTCATGGTCGCAATATCATCGTTAACACCCTTAAGCAAAACGCTCTGATTCCCTAGAGGAATACCAACATTGGCTAATTTATTACAAGCTTCGGTCGACTCATCTGTAATTTCATCGGGATGATTAAAATGTGTATTGATATAAAGAGGATGGTGTTGTTTTAGAATTGAACACAACTTATCCGTAATGCGATTAGGGTTTACAACCGGCATTCTCGTTCCAATTCGAATAATCTGTACATGTTTTATCTTTCTTAAATTTGAAAGTATAAAGCCCAGATTTTCATCAGATAAGGTTAAGGGGTCGCCACCGGAAACAACCACATCTCTAATCTCAGTATGCTTTTTAATATATTCAAAACCTTCATTCCAATCTTCTTTTGAAACGGTATCTGTTTTCCCTACTTTCCGTTTTCGGGTACAGAAACGGCAGAACATAGCACATTCGGAAGTTGAGTAAAACAAAGCCCTGTCCGGATAACGGTGAACAATACATTTAACCGGACTATCGTGCTCCTCTCCTAAAGGATCCGTTATACCAGAATCCTCTAATTCTTTGATAGAGGGCATGGACTGTTTCCAGATTGCATCGTTTTTTTCTTTAATAAGGCCCTTGTAGTACTTTGTTATTCTTACAGGATATCTTGAACTTACTAGTTTCAGTTCTTCTGCATCTGTGATGGGGCTATTCATTTCAAGCTGTACTGTCTCCACTGTCATATCAACATTTTTAGTTCTTGTTAAAAATCTATATGACTCTTGGACTCAATAAACGAGCCCATAGTTCACAAGCATTGGCGAACGACATGTATCAATTGGTGAACGACAAAGAAAGGCAGAAAGGAAGGGGTAATAAGTGGAGAAAACTCCAATTAAAAGACATTAATTAGTACTGCATATTTAATTACGTAAAGCAAGTTGTATAAATATGCATGAATACACAAATTGATGTCCTTGCCGGACGGGCTTGTACTTTTTTCTTGAAAGAAAAGTACCAAAAATTCAAGACTGCGGCATTCGCTGACCCATTACGACTTAAAGGCTAAACGAAATGAACTCGCTACGCTCAAACAGCATTTCGTTTTTAACGCCTTTTTCATCTATGGGACCCCAGCTGCCATTGCCGATGTCGTCATGAGAAAATATAATTCATAAGCTTAATCAAGCTATTCGCATTTATGATAAAAGTTGAATATGCATCAATAATAACGCACTCCCAAACTGTTGGGTGAACAGCCCGTAAGGATCAAAACTGAACTGAAAACGAAGTTTTAGCCCTTCAAAAGATCTCTAAACTTATTTAGATAGACACGACCGACAGGGATTTCAGAATGGCCAATGGTAATTCTGCTGTTCATGAAATAATCAATCTTGCTTAAGGCTACCACGAAGGATTTATGCACTTGAATAAATTGATCACTGGGCAGTTCTTCGAGCACAGATTTTAAACTTCGCAGAACGATATGACACTTGTTTACTGTAAATATCTTCACATAATTGTCCATCGCCTCAAGATAGGTGATGTCCTGTAATTTAATCTTAAAGCTTTTGTAATCAACCTTAACTGTTATCGACTCCCCGTCTGCAGCCCTAGGTATCGTTTTACTGCTAGTCAAGCTCAACTGTTTTTTAGCTTTTTGAACTGCCTGATGAAACCGTTCAAAATCATAGGGCTTAAGAAGGTAATCTATGGCTTCCAGGCTGTAACTTTCAACTGCATATTTACTGTAAGCCGTTGTGAATATGACCAAAGGCTTCTTCTCAAGATTCTTAATCAGCTGTATACCCGAAAACTCAGGCATATTGATATCAATAAAGATAATATCAGGGAGATTGTTTTTCAGATAAGAATAAGCCTCAATGGGGTTGTTGAAGCTTTCAAGCAAAATTAATGAGGGTATGCGGTCGCAATACGATTCAATTAAGCGTAAAGCTCTTGGTTCATCATCAATGGCAATGCAGGTTATGCGAGTATTATAGGTCATGCTTACAAATTTATTGACAAATCAACCTGATAGCTATTTGTTTCATGGTTAATTCTTAGATCATGCTTCCCGGGATAAATTAAGGCAAGTCTTTTCTTAACATTGTCTAAGCCACTCTGAGTTCCATCTGCTTCCTTATTCGTAAAAATACCATTCCTAACCTGAAAACTCAAATGATTCTTTTCCACTCTTAATTTTATATTGATTTCCGTATCGGAACTGGAGCTTACGCCATATTTAAAGGCATTTTCGATAAATGGGATTAATAACAAGGGTGCAATCATCACCTCCCCATTGTCTACAGAGAGATCGAAATTCAGATGGGTTTTATGGGGCAGTCGTAGTTTCTGCAGTTCAATATAGCCTTGTATATAACTAATTTCCTGGTCCAAACTAACATATTCTGATTTTGCATCAGTCAGAACATATCGCATTAAGTTCGATAGTGACATGATTGCTTTGGGCGCCAGATCTGTTTTCTCAATAGCTTCATAATAGATCGAATTAAGACTATTGAAAAGGAAGTGGGGGTCTATTTGTGACTTTAATAGTGACAGCTCTGCCTTGTTTTTTTCGCTACTCATCTTTTGGCTTGACTTACGAAGCTGAGATGTAATTTCAAGAATGTTGATTGCCAATACCACAAAAAACAATATAGACAAGCCCTGTCTCATTCTATTTAGCCGATGAGCGTCACTAATGAAAAAGTTTGCCTCTGAATCAGTTTCCTGTAAGATCTTAAAAATCAGCTGTGGTAAATACAAGTACACTAAAAAACATATAATGACGACAATGATATAAACAATGCTCTTTTTCTGCAGAAGATAGATACGAGTAATGTAATAAATGGGGATGAGCAAAAGGCATGAGAAATAATAATATTCCGGAGCTACAGTACTTACGCGTTCAAAACTATTAAAAAGAAATGGGGGCAATAAAAACAGTAGAATCCAAGCAACCGTATGGAGAATTATTTTTTTTGTGATATCTAATCTAATTGAAAGCATATCTATTCTAAGGTATTATTGACGAAATGTACAAGTTTAACACCAATTGATTAAGATGAATAATATCCATTAAGAAATGTTTAAGATATAATCTTAAACATCAAGTCTAAATCATGCAAGGCAAACAACACCAAACCCTCTATATAGAATAATCTCTTTAAACCAACAAAGCGAGCTTGAGTATAACTTTCCAACAAAAGCTTATTATCAATATTTAAACTATTTTGTCGTGATAATCACCACGCCATATTTTCCTTTATCACCATATACAGCCTCAGCGGCTGCACCTTTCATCACATTCATTTCTTTAATATTCTTAGGATCAATATGCATCATATCTTCTGTGATTTTTCCATCAATAATATACAAAGGTGATTGTGTGTTCTCTGTGCTTCTAAAGACCTCTCTTTGTACGGGTTTGTACTCAACGGGAGCTTTATATCGTATTAAATTATCAGCAATTACCTCGCCTTTCAACTTTCGTATAATATACGCAATAGTCTGATTGTATGCTTCAACCTGTCGAAAAAATATCGGTGTCCGATCTTCAGAAGCTTTAGCAATCAATTTATAACTCTCAATCCGGTAATCACAATATCTTTTCAATAGAGCATTTCGTTGATATATCTCTTCTGAGAAACCTGACATTTCATCGAGCTTTAAAATGAGATCTTTGCATTTTTGCCAATTGGGAATGCCATCCTTATTGATTGCATCCAAATTTGCCTCAGTTATATACTGAGGATAAACACTTAAGGCTTTTTGCTCCAACTCAACAAATTCAGACATATGCGTTTCGTATATAACTGATATTTTCGGTGATCTTAGAACAATGAAACCACAACACACAATGAAGATAAAAGTCAACCCCGGAATAAGCAAGCCTTTCAGCTTAGCTTCCTGATTTGAGAGACTGGGATAAAACGAAAAGCCCAAAAGTATACCCGAAAACAAACCACCAATATGTGCCGCATTATCAATACCTCCTTTTAAACCAAAAAGCAGATTGTATCCCACAAAAATTAGAATACTCACCAGAATTCCTTTCTTACTTTCCTTGTCAATCAAATTGGTTGTTAGCAAGGCAAGATACACCCCATACAAACCAAATATAGCGCCCGATGCACCTGCACTCACAATCATATCGTGCCAAGCCAAACTAAGGAGACTACCTGCTATCCCAGTTAAGATGAAAGCAAAACCCAGTTTCCATTTTCCAATGATGGGCTCCAACAACAAACCAATATATAGGAGCGCATACATATTAAACAAGAGGTGAATCAGTCCAATGTGCAGAAAACAATTACTTAGCAATCGCCAGTATTGTCCCTGAAAAGTTAGAGTTGTAAAGTTGGCGCCCCAAGCTACCAAATTCTCAACTGTTGGGTCGATTAAATGCACTCCGGAAAGCACCATGGAAATAAATACCAAAACACAAAAAATGATGATAATAGGACTCATAAAAAAGCCTGGCTTGGGAGTCAGTAGCTCAAAAAAGCCAATGGTTTTCTCAGCCAATAGTCCTTTCTTTGCCTCGGGTGGTTGATAAACGTAAACCTCCTCATTATTACCTGTAAAATCAGGACATTCTTCTTCGAAATCTGCCTTAGCGTTTGTTAAGCCACACACAATACCTTGCCTGGTATCGAACTTTGACTTGTCACAAACCTTACAAAATTTAACACGTTCTTCTCTTGTCATTATACTCGGGGATTATTTTGATTTAGATCATTCAGTGCATTCTAAAAATTCTTCTAAACTGATGGGCGATTTCAAAAAAGTCACCCCATACATGCACTTATTTAGCAAATCACGAATTTAAACATTATCACACTATTTTTCATAATCCAGATTCTCTAATTATGATATTAATTTTAATTCCAAATTAAGCACACTCCGAATAGCATCCGCAAAAAAATAGCGACTTGAATTTTCATTCAAATCGCTACTCTCTATTTTATTCTTCAGTTCTTTTTAAACGTAATCGGTATAGCCTTTTTCGCCCGGTGAATAAAAGGTTTCCATATCAGGAATAGCAAGTTCTGCTTTGTTTTGTATTTTTTCAACAAAATTTGGATTCGAGATAAAAGATCGTCCGACATAAACCAAATCCAAACCACTGTCTAAAACAGACTGAGCCTTCTCTACAGAGTCGACACCCCCACCCGAAATAACAGTGCCTTTAAAATTTGTCTTAATCGTATTCTTTATATCTGTTGCAAAATCTGGTGCTCCAAAAGCAATCCGATGATCGACAATATGAATATAAGCCAAATTCATTTTCGCTATCTCTTGTGATAAATAGATATAGCTTTGCTCCAAATCTGCATAATCGGGCAACATATCGTTAAAATCGCCATAAGGAGAAAAACGAATTCCAACCTTATCAGCCCCAATGGCATCCACAACCTTTTGTGCTATTTCCAATACAAATCGAGCTCTATTTTCAATCGATCCCCCATATTGATCATCCCTTTGATTCGATCTGGGATTGATAAATTGATCCAATAAATAGCCATTAGCTGCGTGCAACTCTACCCCATCGATACCCGCTTCGTTAATCAATCGCTTAGCAGAAGAAACAAATTCATTTTGAGTGGCTTGAATTTCGTCCAGACTCATAGCCTTAGGCGTTTCATGAGGCATCATACCCGTTTCAGTAAACATCTCACCTGCCGCCTGAATACTTGATGGCGCCAGAGTTTCACTACCTTCAGGCATATTCAGCTTGGCGGTAATTCGACCACAATGCATCAGTTGAACAAAAATCTTCCCATCCTTAGCATGAACCGCCTCGGCAATCTTTTTCCACCCTTCAATTTGTGCATCAGAGTAGGCTCCGGGAATTCTGGGATACCCCAGACCATTAGGCGATGGAGATGTTCCTTCACTAATAATCAGTCCTGCACCAGCTCTCTGACGGTAGTACTCTGCCATTAATTCATTGGGAATATTATTTATCGCTCTGCATCGTGTCAATGGAGCCATTACAAATCGGTTCTTTAATTCTGTGGTTGAACCCAATTGAAAGCTTTCAAATAAACTCATATGATTTATCTTTTTTGGTTAATCGTTTCTTATTAATAATAGACCAGTCTTCAACAAACCTAATCCTTTTTTATTTAAGACACAAAGGTCCTTTATACAAAAAAACGAGCCAGTTTATATTTCATACAAAAGCTGGAATGATAAAACTATTTAAAAGCAATACCTCTAATCTGAGGAATAATGGGTACAATGGCAGAATATAGATTGTAGGATTCGATTTCCAACTGACTGAAACCAGCTGACTCAATAAATGGTTGAATATCCCGATTGGTATGACAGCCCTCGAAACAGTAGTGCCAAGGCCTGTGAAGCAAATTTTGAATCATTGCCAGAACAGAATTCTCTCTGGCTTTTACATGCTCTATAAAAACAAATTTACCCGAAGGTTTTAATATTCGTTTCACTTGTTTTAAACATTGATCCAAATCCTTCACCGTACAAAGAACAAGAGTACTCACCACAAATTCACAGGATTCATCATCCAAATCAATGGCCTCACCAATCAAGGAACGAATCTCCAGACTGATACCATATTTTTCAGCCGTTTTTTTCAAGCTGCCGTGCATATGCTCGTTGGGTTCAATAGCAATAAGATGCGTCCCCTTTCTCAGATAACGCAAATTTTCTCCCGTTCCCGATCCAATCTCAACAACAGTGTCGGGATGATCCTGAAACAAAACCTTCTTCATATCGCCAAACTTATAGTGCATATAGGCCGACATGATTCTGAGCAACCAGGAATTGATTGGTCCGCGTATGGCATTGTTCTTAAATTGATTCTCCATATAAAACAAGCGATTTTATTATCCTCTTCGATTAACCAAAAGTAAGAAAAAAGGGCACCCCTTACGGAATGCCCTTTCAAAATATCATATCAAACGGATTAGTTCGCTAATTTCTTTAATGCCTCACTTGCAGCCTGAATCAAAGGCTGTGATGACAACTTATTACCTGTTGCCTCAATCATCCACTGATTAGGAGTTAATCGACCTTGCTTAAAGATACGATCAACCTCATTAGGGAAACTTTTCCCTTTAAGCTGTTGCTCAAGCTGAAACTCAATCAAATTACCAAAAGCATAATTGGACAAATACAAAGGACTGTTCAACATGTGAGAATATACAGCCAAAATAGTTTGATCTTTCATGCCATAAACCGGAGCGTAGAATTCGTTCCAAATTTCTTTGGCAATACGCATAGTTGCATCGCGAAGTTGTGCCGCATTTGCATCCGGATTTGCATATAACCATTTCCAAACACGAATATCCAACACAGAAACGCCCATAATTTCGTAAGCACTCCAAAATAGATCCAATTTCTTTAAAGCATCTTTTTCCGGCGAATCATCATTGATATCCAATAACATCATATCTCTCTTCTGGAATATAAAAGCCAAGGCCTCAGTGAAAGCGGTATTAGGTACGCCATTCAGCATAAAATAATCAACATCATATAATGAAATGGTTTGCTCCACATTGTGTCCAAATTCATGAACAGCAATATTGTAACCTTTATAATCCATTCCTTTAGCTCCAATTCGGGTACGTAAATGTGCCTTCTGTCCTTTTTTGGCTCCTCCCCAGGCATGCCCCGATCCTCTGGCAGGATCAACTGCAATATGATCTGAAAGGAATTTTGCACGATCTTTATTATAACCTAATTTCATCAATAGGTTTCCTAGATCAGCTTCCAAAGCCGGAGCATTTGGATACAGTCTTCGAGTCTTAGCATCAAGCTTTGACTCGTCCATTCCGCTACGAGCTTTAAAGCCATCGTACCAAATATCGAATGGCTGCAAATCACGCCCCAATCTCTTCTTAATAAGCTCACCAACCTTTTTAGTCTCCTCTGATCTTAGGAAATCTGTAAAAATTTTCTCGGTATTTTCATGGGAAATTTCCTTGGCACCCGCATACTGTCTTTTGATGAAGGTATTCTGATCCGGATAGTAGGGATCAATCGCCTTATTAGCGTGGAAATTATTTAAAATTTGCTGATATCTCTCATTTGGCTCGGGAGTTGCCTCAACGGTATTGCCATTCTGATAAACCACATTTGCATATGGGTCCCATTCGTATTCCCCGCTATTAATTACCTTTTCAGGGATTTCCTGAGAAATAATACGTTGCATCACCTGATAAATGATCTTTTGTTTCTCTAATCCATCAACCGAATTGGCATAGTTAGCTTTAATTTCGTCACGTAAATTCCAATGAGATAGAAGCACCTTATCCTCTGGAAAAAAACGCTTATTATTAGCATCAGTCAAATGCCCCACATAAATATTATAATCAGCAATATAAACATCTGATTCTGCAGCTGCTTTACCCGCATTTTGCAACAATTCAGCAGGAACTCTTGCCGTAAAATAATCACCTAAACGCGCATAAGCCCATTCCTGGCGAGACCATTTCCCAGCCATAGCTTCTTTTTCTTCCAAACTAAAAGGAGGAAAGTTTAAAGCAATTGTAAATGCAATCTTATTTTTATAAAAATCGTCTTGCCAGTGCGCATCAACGCTATATGCACCAAACTGATTATCAATAGGGTGCTGCTCAAACGTATTTAAATGAACAGGTTCAAGCAAATCAAGCGTTATTTTATTAAAGTAACCGGTAATGATTTCGATATTTCGTGAAATCTTATTGAAAACCAATTCGCGTTCGTCTTTATCTGAAACATAGTTTTCTTCACAAAAAGCTTTAAAAACCTCAGAAGAACCATCAGCTTCAGTCCAAAGGTTGGCTACATGCTTCACCCCTCTTATCAATAAACTTTCATCAGCCTTAGGAAATTTAGCTTTCAATGCACTAATAGTAGCATCAACAGTCGTTTTATCAATGTTTGATTTTTCGACACTTGCCGTTTTTGTCGTCGGTGTTTCGTTTGGTTGACAAGCCGTAAAAAATAAAGCTGTACACACAAACAGAAGTAGTTTTTTCATTGTATTTAGATTAGTCGCTCTTGTGAGCTGGTTGTTTCGATTATCCGCTAAAGATATATTTTTCCCACGAGAAGAAATATGATAGAAAACAGGAATAATCTCCAGTTTGTCTATTCTAATCTACAACTCCTAATTTATCATTCATCAACTCCTTTCAGGCCTAATTCTTCGGCTATTCCTTGCATGGCTGTTAATGTGCCTTCAATCAGTTCCCCACGTTCCAATCCTAACATCTCAGCTCCCTTTTCAATGGTTTCACGATGACAGCCTGCTGCAAAATTCTTAGTCTTCCACGTCCGTTTAACAGATTTCACTTTCACGTCCATAATCGATTTTGACGGACGCACTAAAGCCGTTGCAGTGATTAAACCGGTTAATTCATCTATTGTATAGAGTGTTTTTTCTAAGAGAGAAACCGGTTCGACTTCGGTACAAGAACCAAATGCGTGAGACTCAACAGCCCTGATATAATCTTCCGGCCAATTGGCGGCTTCCAAAATCTCCCTTGTTTTTATAGTATGCCTTTCCGGTGCGACTTCCCAATCTAAATCATGTACCAAACCGATGGCACCCCACTTCTCAAAATCTTCGCCATGCAAATGGGCATAATAGCGCATCACCGCCTCAACGGCTAGAGCATGTTTAATTAAACTTTCTGTTTTGATATATTGCTTTACCAGTTCAAAAGCTTCAGTTCGGGTTGGAATATGTTTTTGCATACACTTTGTTTATTTGAGTCTAACAACAGAATAAAAATATCAAAAGTTTTATTCACACCCTATAAGTCTCAATAAAAATGAGTTAATCATTATTCCTATAAACAATTCATATTTGTGATTTTCAAAAATAAGTTCTTTTAAGTATATTCGGATCTTCAACTCTTATTAATATCATTTATGAAGAAAGATAATCGACGAAATTTTATACAAAAACTGGGTGTAACTGTTGGTGCGACCGCACTACTCGACACAGAAAGTATTGCCTCAGTGGCTCGCATGCATTCTGGAAAAGATATGGAACGAACTGAATTCTTAAACAATTATGAAAATTGGATTAATCAATACATCGAAGTGGTTGAAAAAGAAAAATCTGATCAAAATAATCTGGCCAACAAACATCGCATTATGGAGTTATCAGATCAAGCCAAGGATTGGCAAGAGAAGATTGCACTCTATTTAAATGACGATACATTTAAGAAGCGTTACATTCAATTATCGATGCGTTTATCGGATCGTATTAATCACGAACTAGAGGCCTAACCAGCACGTGTTCATACAATAGGGGATACTCTTTTCTAAGATAATCGACCGACTAACTACAAAAAAAGCCCCGATGCAGTCGGGGCTTTAATGTGATCAACAAAACGTTTAGTTTTCTGTCAAAATATTCTCGTCGTATTCAACTTCGAATCTCAATTTGTGCTTCGCCTCTTCTTGAGCCAAATTCAAAAATAATTTCTTTTCAACTTCGTCAGTAGTTGCTGCAGCCAAATCGCTATACAATCTAAAGGCAGCTTTCTCCTTTTTCATAGCAATTGTTAATGCTTCCTGATAAGTGATGTTGGTTTTCTCTTCGTCAACATCAACCAGGTAATCTGCAATTTTCATATCAGCAATCTTCACATCAGAAAATTTTTGCCCTTTACCATTTTTAATGGCTTCAAGCTTGGCGCGATGTCCCATTTCTTCAATTGCGTATTGCTCAAATGTTTCTTTAATCTCCTTGTGCTTCATTTTTGCAGCAAGGGCTGTATAAAATTCAGCGGCCATTGCTTCCTCGTTAATGGCAAAATCAAGGATGTCATTTAATGATTTGAACTCTTTCATATTAAGAATTTTTAAAATCAATATTATAATAAGTGCTTGTATTTAAACATACACTTTTTTATTCAAATTAGTTTGATAGATATTTCTCAGTCAAATAAATATCCATGTTCTTAGCCGCTTTTCTACCGTCACCCATTGCCAGAATAACAGTTGCACCACCACGAACAATATCACCACCGGCAAACATTTCCGGAATAGATGATTGCATCTTGTCCTTCACAACTTCAATGGTTCCCCATTTCGACACCTCTAAGCCTTCAACTGAATTAGGGATCAATGGATTTGGTGAAACACCAACAGCTACAACTACAACCTCACAGTCAAGAATGCACTCAGAACCTTCAACTGGTACTGGTCTTCTACGACCTGAAGCATCAGGCTCGCCTAATTCCATCTTCTGAACCTTCATCTGACATACACGACCGTTTTCGTCAGCAATGTATTCAATAGGATTAGTCAATGTCAAGAACTCAACACCTTCTTGTTTCGCGTGGTGAACTTCCTCAACACGAGCTGGCATCTCTTCTTCAGAACGACGGTAAACGATCATAGCGCGCTCAGCACCCAAACGTTTCGCAGTACGCACAGAGTCCATAGCTGTGTTACCACCACCAACAACAACAACATTCTTTCCTCTCAATACAGGTGTATCCGACTCTTCGCTATCAGCACCCATCAAGTTTACACGAGTCAGATACTCATTTGATGATAAAATACCATTGGCATTCTCACCAGGAATATTCATAAAACGTGGTAAACCAGCTCCTGATCCTACATAAAAAGCCTTGTAACCATCAGCTTTCAAATCAGCAAGACTAGCAGTTTGTCCAACAATATAGTTCGTGATAAATTTCACACCCATACGGCGTAGACTTTCAATCTCAACATCAACAACAGCATTTGGCAAACGGAATTCAGGAATACCATATTTCAATACTCCACCAATTTCATGAAGTGCTTCGAATACAGTCACATCATAACCCAATTTTGCCATATCTCCAGCAAATGAAAGCCCAGAAGGTCCTGAACCAATCACAGCCACTTTAATACCGTTTGAAGCGACCATTTCAGGAGTAGAAATATGACCAGATTCTCTTTCGAAATCAGCAGCAAAACGCTCCAAATAACCAATTGCAACAGCAGGTTGATTTAATTTCTCAACATAGAAACACTTTTGCTCACACTGCAGTTCCTGTGGACAAACACGACCACAAACCGCTGGTAAAGCTGATGTTTCTTTCAATACAGAAGCTGCCTCCAGGATTTCACCACGTTCAATATTCTTAATAAACTTAGGAATATTAATGCTTACCGGGCAACCTTCCATACAAGTTGGGTTCACGCAGTCCATACAACGAGTTGCTTCAAGAATCGCTTGCTCCTGAGTTAAACCTGTATTTACTTCGATACGTTGTGATTTAATACGAACCTCAGGCTCAGTTTCAGCCATAAGTGCTCTCTCAATCGACATACGATCTTTAGCTTTTGTCTTTTTCTGAAGAGCTACTCTCCAGTCTTGTTTTCTTTCGTTCTTGATATATTCTTCAGACCTTTCCATTGTCCTGTTTTTTTTGTGTTGCTATTTGTACTTTGAATCCTTTATTTCTGGAATTGATCAAATTTATCAACCTCCTCATTCTTATAACCACCAAGGCGAGACATCATCTCTTCAAAATCAATTTGGTGAGCATCGAACTCAGGACCATCTACACATGTAAATTTGGTTTTTCCACCAACTGTAACACGACAAGCGCCACACATACCTGTACCATCAACCATGATACTATTTAAACTAGCAACAGTAGGAATTTCGTACTTCTTAGTTAATAGAGAACAGAATTTCATCATGATTGCAGGACCAATAGTCACACACTCATCAATTTTTTCTCTCTTAATAACTTCTTCCATTCCTTCGGTTACCAAACCTTTTTTACCATAAGAACCATCGTCAGTCATGATAATCAACTCGTCAGAATGCTTACGCATTTCGTCCTCAAGAATGATTAAGTCCTTGCTACGAGCCGCCAAAATAGTCACCACTCTGTTGCCCGCTTTTTTATAAGCTTCAACAATTGGTAATAAAGGTGCAACTCCTACACCACCTCCACAACACAGGATTGTTCCTAAATTATGAATTTCTGTTGGCTTACCTAAAGGACCTACTAAATCAGTGATATATTCACCAACTTCAAGATCACAAACTTTGGTAGAAGACACTCCCATTTTTTGCACAACCAAAGTAATGGTTCCTTTAGCAATATCAGCACCAGCTATGGTCAAAGGAATACGTTCTCCTTTTTCACCTACGCGTAGAATAACGAAATTTCCCGGCTTACGAGATTTTGCAATTAAAGGCGCTTCTACAACGATTTTTACGATTTTCTCTGAAAAATATTCTTTTTCAACTATCTTGTTCATCACTTTCTATGATAAAATAAATAAATTCTTAATCCGAAACCACATTAAAAAAGCTGGCAATCAAAACAATAACACCCACTCAATTAATATTAATTCACTTTTCAAATGTAAAGAGTTCGTGTTAATCACCCGACATTATACAGGATTTTTTTTTCTGCCATAAAACATTTTAGTTTGAGTCTAAATTATGCCCCAATAGGGCTATATTTCTTTAATCAATATGACTTAGATGAAGAGTGACGAATCGCGTCAAAAATCAAACCATCAATAATATAAATGATATGCCCAAAATTAACCAAGACGAAATCAGGCATCAGATTGAAGAAAAAATTATAAAATTAAATGACGATATCTCCTATCTGATTGAACTCACAAAACCCATTTCTCCTGACTGTGCAATCGGACGAATTAGCAGAATGGATGCAATCAATAATAAAAGCATCAACGATGCAGCATTGAGACAAAAAAAAATACAGCTCAAAGCTTTACAACAGACGTTAAATCACATCAGCGATGCTGATTTTGGGAAATGTATCAGTTGTGGATGTGAAATTCCACTGGGTAGAATCATATTAATGCCCGAAAGTAAAAAATGTGTTGCTTGTGCAAGTCGCTAAAATTTGTGCTTATATTTGTAGAAATAAAGTATAGAACCATGGCAAAAAAGAATAAAAAAAATATCGTGTATTCAACAAACCCTGATTATGAATACGAATATGATCAAGAAGAAGCTTTGGAAACACTCCCTCCACATCAACAAAGCTTGAAAATAATGATCGATAAGAAACAGCGTAAAGGGAAAGCGGTCACTCTCGTTGCTGGTTTTATCGGTAGTGAAGATGATTTAAAAGATCTTGGTAAACTCCTAAAATCAAAATGTGGTGTTGGAGGGTCTGTCAAAGATGGCGAAATTCTAATTCAAGGCGACCACAGAGAAAAAATCATTGACATTTTAAATAAGGCGAATTATAAAACAAAAAGAGTTGGAGGTTAATTTCCAACTCTCTCTATTTAGACTAATTTCTCAAATTATACTCACTTCTATTCTCCCCCCTCATAATCTTAAACGTCCTGTTTCCCCTAAGTGCAAAACCTTCGAAAAATCAAGAATATTGATCACGAATCTCGACTAGCCATTAAGGGTAATCTCAAAAAACTGATTACCAAACAGTCAACTCTCTCACCCAACCTCTATCACAATAAAATATTACAATAACTATCAAAAAACATATTTTAAACAATATATTTTAAAGTATATTAAATTACAAATACAACCAGCACAACAAGTCTTATATATTATGATCTGCAAACTCCATCTATTAGTCTAATTTTCTGGATGTATATATTCTGACACACTTTTTTTTCACATCAAAAATATGTGTGATTATCTAAAAAAATCGTAAATTCATACACAATTCTTATCCAGAAGATAAAAGTATGAATTCAATAAATCAACAATTATTTTCAATCATTAATACGTCATATTCATACTATTAAACAAACTTGACAGATTTGACAAGTTGAATTACGACATATAATTCATACATTTGTCATTGTATTTTGAAATCGAAACTAAACTTATGTATCCTTTTACACACCACTTCTACATTATTGCTAGTTTTCTTTTCTCATTAATAGTATGTTACAAAATTATACCTTCTGTAATACATCTTGCTAAAGAGAAAAAATTATATGATGAACCCAATCATCGTTCATCACACACGACAATTGTACCCTCTTTAGGTGGCATTGCCATTTTTATTGGCTTTGCACTGTCTATTCTAATATTTAGCAATGGCTTCTTAATTCATGAACTGAAATATATCGTTGCGGCAACACTAATTGTATTTGGGTTAGGTGTAAAGGACGACATCATGGTCATTTCCCCAAAGAAAAAATTATTAGGGCAAATTTTCGCAGCATTGGTCATCATCATCCTTGGAGATATTCGTTTCACAAATTTCCATGGCATATTAGGGATTCATGAACTTAATTATTTTGTGAGTATTCTATTCACCATTTTTGTCATCATTGTTGTAACCAATGGGTTCAACCTAATTGATGGGATTGATGGATTAGCTTCCGGGATCAGTGGTATCTGCACACTCACATTTGGAATTTGGTTCTATATTACAGGACATTACGAATATGTTGTTTTAGCTGGAAGTTTACTAGGTGCTTTAATTGCATTCTTCCGTTTTAATGTATTTGGCAAGCATAACAAAATATTCATGGGTGACACGGGATCACTCATTTTAGGATTATTAATCTCAATTCTAATGATCCATTTCAATGAATTAAACATCTATCCCGAATTCAAGTATGCAGTAAAATCTGCACCAGCTGTTTCTATTGGTATTCTTGCAGTACCTTTATTTGATACACTTAGAGTGATGTTCATTCGTATCAAAAATAAAAGGTCACCTTTTGAACCTGATAAGAACCACGTCCACCACCGTATGGTTAGCCTTGGCTTTAAACATGTTCATGCTTCAATTCGAATTATGGGGGTAAACATCTTATTTATTGCTATTGTATTTGCTTTAAGCGATATTGGAAACCCTAGTTTATTAGTTATTGTAGCATTAATGGGCGCATTTTTCTCTTGGCTTCCATCTTATCTGCTTCACAGAAAAAAAGCAAAAGAACTCCAAACTGCTTAAAAAAAAAGATATTGAATATTAAAGCGTCTCATGCGAGGCGCTTTTTTTATACCCTACAACTCCATCCTTAAATTTAATCTAAATAAACTCGCAAATTTAAAGGAATAGTCATAAATTAGCTTTCCAAATAAAAATTGAACAAGATATGGATCCTATTTTACTTAAAGAATCTCTGAACACACAAGATATAGACTTGCTAATCAAACAAGGACTAAACGACTTGGAAATAAACCTAGAGCAAAAAAAAAGCATCTATAATGAAGCTAAAAAACTAGCTTTACCATTTGTGAAAGCCATCAACTATCACACCACAAATCAGGAAACTAAAGACGCCTCTTACACCTTTAACATTGCTGTTCACTTTAATAATTTCACAGAAAAATTTCGAGAGATCTTCATTTCAAGTTACAGCAAAGATGTTCTTATTGGTTTTGGTATAAGTGCCATCTGGATGGGGATACTAAATGGTCTTGATGCCGAGAGTGGGATTATGCCCAATCATCCATTCAAAAGAGAAATAGCAACTTGTTTGAGAACAATAAGTGAGATATTAGACAACAAAGCATAGATAAAAAGCCTCAGCGAAGTTTCACTGAGGCTTTCCTATATCATCTAACTATTAAAACATAGTTAGCTTCTTTTACTTATTTTCTTCTGAGAATTTACGTCCAGCATGAAGAGCGTCAATGTTCATTTTCACAACATCTTCACCTTTTCTACCAAAGATCTTACGGATACCTTCTTCCAAATACTCAAAAGGAACATCGATAAATGGAGAAGCAGCACCTAACATCACAAAGTTAAAAGCTCTTGTAGAACCCGTTACTTCCTTAGCAATCTTATCAGCATCAATCAATACATAGTTTGGTAGAGCTTCAATAGTTTTTACCAACTCCTCCTCATTCGGATAATCAGGAATGTTGATGAATGGAGATGAATTTGCTACCACGTACCCCCCTTTTTTAAGGTAAGGGAGGTAACGTAATGCTTCCATTGGCTCTACTGACAAAATGATATCTGCACCACCTTTAGGAATCAAATCCGAGTAAATTGGTGTATCAGAAATTCTCATGAATGACTGAACATCACCACCACGCTGACTCATACCGTGAGTTTCAGCTTGTTTCATGTGTAAATTATTATCTAAAGCAGCAGATCCTAATGCAGCAGCAATGGAAAGAATTCCTTGTCCGCCAACACCTGCAATAACCATATCTGTTTTCATGTGTCTAAAATTTAATTTAATCTGTCACATGTAAGTCGCCACTATTAGTCGTTTCCATAAGGCTGAAAAGTTCTTCAGTGGCTCGTTTCATATGTATGCTATTTTATTTTCGGAAAGCAATTTTAAATCACTTTCCGATATATTGAATTATTTGGGCAAAAATTAAAATTAAGCTTTTGCAGCTGCTTTAGCTTTCATTGCTTTTTTAATCTTCTGATCACGAACATTCTTCTGAACGCAAATACGACGAGGAATAATTACAGACACCCCTTGATAATCACACTCTTTACGAATAATATCCTTCACTTCTTCGTGTTTCTTAGGAAGAGACGTAAAGACTTTGATATGCTCAGGATCAACTCCTAAACCTTCACAAATAGATTCAAGCTTTCCTTTGGCAGAAGACTTCTGACCACCAGTCATCGAAATTGACTCATTATCAGAAATAATAACTGTTATAGGAGAATTTTCGTTGATGGCATCCAATAAACCTGTCATTCCTGAGTGAGTAAAAGTAGAATCACCAATCATTGCAACAGCTGGAATAAGACCTGCATCTGCAGCACCTTTAGCCATCGTAATAGACGCACCCATATCTACACACGTGTTAATGGCACGGTATGGAGGCAATGCACCTAAGGTGTAACATCCGATATCAGAGAATACGCGACCTTCACCATATTCAGCAATGACTTCATTCAATGCTTTATAAACATCATGATGACTACAACCAACGCACAATGCTGGTGGACGTGCAGCAACCAAATCAGGAATAGCCATTCCTTCTTCAACTTCCATTCCCAAAGCTTTTGCAACCATATCAGGAGTCAACTCACCATCACGTGATAAAGTGCCATCCAAACGACCGATTACAGCTTCTTTTCCTAAATAACCTTTCAATAATTCTTCAACAACAGGATAACCTTCTTCAAGAACCATCACCTTATCACACTCAGAAGTGATTTTTTCCATCATCTTACGAGGAAGTGGGTATTGACTAACTTTCAATACAGGGAAAGGACAATTGCCATCAGGATAATTTTCCATCAAATAATTGTATCCCAAACCACAAGCAATTACACCTAATGATTTATCAGAACCTTCGGTATATTGATTGAATTGAGAATCCTCAGAAGCTGCTTCGAATTTCTCTTGGTTTGACAACAACAACTTGTAACGACGACGAGCAATACCTGGCAACAATACAAACTGCTGCTTATCTTCTGGCAAATGCATTTCGTTTTCAACTACAATTTCTGATATTGGTTCAACACCAGCACGCGAGTGAGCCAAGCGAGTTGTAATACGCATCATTACAGGCGTTCCAAAAGCTTCAGACAACTCGAAACCAAAGCGAGTCATGTCATAAGCTTCTTGCTGATTTGAAGGCTCAAGAATTGGAATCATTGCAAATTTACCATACACACGTGAATCTTGCTCATTCTGAGAAGAGTGCATAGATGGATCATCAGCAATTGTAATAATCATACCGCCATTAGCTCCGGTGATGGCAGCATTCATAAAACAGTCAGCAGCTACATTCAATCCAACATGCTTCATACAAACCATAGTTCTTTTCCCAGCATATGACATACCAAGAGCCGTTTCCATAGCTGTTTTTTCATTCGCAGACCATTCGCTATGAATTTGACGCTCATTAGCAACTTTTGAATGCTGAATGTACTCTGTGATTTCTGTAGAAGGTGTTCCTGGATAAGCGTAAACACCAGACATTCCAGCGTCAATCGCCCCTTGAGCAATAGCTTCAACACCTAACAATAGTGACTTTTGCATACTATTAGTATTTGTTTATTATTTAAATATTTCGAGATATATTTTGGGTATCTATTCCTAGACTTATAGAAATACGGATCAACAATCGGTCAATCATGTCCAAAAAAAAATGTACTCAGAGAGAATTTCAGATTAATAAAATCTGAAAAAAAGGGAATATGGATTATAGGCCTCCGAAAATTTCAAAAAAGCTTACGAGATATGCAACAACGTAAAAATAAATTGCAAGAAAATCCATTTGTTTACTTGAAGATTGTAATTAAAACAAGAATTTATCCTATTAATTGTTGCAATTATACCAATATTTGATTTAATGTCAATACAACTGGAAGCCCAAACAAGAAGTTTAGAATTATTTCAAATAACGAAAACGGTTGCATAAATATCATAACCCTAAGAAACAGTAGATTAACAACAATTGAATTTAAGCATTTTATTGATTTTAGATAAATCAATAAAATTAGAATCTGCTTTATTCGCAAATAAATGAAGCCTTTTAAGCGAAGAAGATTATTTTTGTAATTTACAGTGTAAAAAAGTTCAGAAAACCGTTCAATATAACAAGACTAAATAATACAAAAGATGGATTACATTGAATTAAAATGTGAGATTACCCCTTATAACGAAGCTGTTGCACAAATTCTGATATCAGAACTTGGTGAACTTGGCTACGACAGCTTTACCGAAAATGAAGATTCAGTTGATGCCTATATCACTGAAGATCTTTTTGATATTGATATGGTCAAAGCTATTAGCTTGGATTACCTCCCTGAATCAAATTTTAAATTGAATTACACTTATAAAACAGTCGTCTCTCAAGATTGGAATGCCGTTTGGGAATCAAATTTCCAACCCGTTATCATCTCAGATCAGGTTGTCATTCGCGCCTCATTCCACACCGATACACCCAAAGTCCCTTATGATATTGTTATCGATCCTAAGATGTCTTTTGGAACCGGACACCACTCCACAACTTCGCTTATGGTTCAGAGCATTTTGGAAAGCGATATTGAAAACAAAAGAGTGCTTGATATGGGCTGTGGAACCAGTCTTCTTGCCATATTAGCCTCAAAACGAGGAGCAAAAATGGTTGACGCCATTGATATTGATGAATGGCCATATAAAAACTCTCTTGAAAACATTAAAAACAATAAGGCTGAAAATGTTTCCGTTTTCCTGGGAGATGCCAGTCTGCTTGAGGGAAAAGAATACGATATTGTTCTAGCTAACATCAATCGTAATATTCTTTTAAATGACATGAAATCATATATCGCTTGCCTACCTAAAAACGGAAGTTTAATTATGAGTGGTTTCTATACTGAAGATTTGAAGTATATTCAGGAAGAAGCTGAAAACAACGGATTGACTTATATAAATCACAAAGTTGATAACAATTGGGTTGCTGTCCGTTTTGAAAAAAAATAAAAGACAAGCATTCAGTTTTAAGAATATAAAATAATCACCAATGTCAAAGCACCTATTCTCACTTATTTTTTTAGGATTTCTCATAGCTAGTCTTTCAACTAAAGCTAATACCTTCAATCAAGATTCTATAACTAAAATAAGTGAGATAGATGTACTTATGGACCATCCATCCTTAAACAATAAGGAAAAAAAAGTTTTTCAGGAAAAGTTTCAAAACTTCTGGTCCAAAGCACAAAAGAATACTGCCCAAAGAGATTCTATTCTTGCAATATGTGAACGGTTTAGGAAAAAAAGAGCTCGTGTTGTCCCCGACTTCTACGACTATTTCAAAAGTCTCATACTCTTCAACGAAAAAGGATTAAATGAAACCGATTACACAAATTGGCAAAATGGATTACTTCACCAGTTGAATGCCCCAAAGGCTAAACTTAGAAATATCAACGAGTTTCTAAAACAAACAAACTATTTACTCAAAGACAGTCTTCTCTATAAATCTTTTTCAACAAGGTGGAAAACAAGGTCTCATGATTTTCACTATGTCTATGACAAAAAACTCAAAATTGTTTTCGATGCAACGGAACTTGTTTGTTATTCACAGAAAGATAGCTGCACAATATACAATGCAAGTGGAGTCTACTTCCCTTTCGAGAAAAAATGGATCGGCACAAAAGGTAAAATTGCATGGACAAGAGCTGGAAAATCACCATCAGATGAATATGCCGATTTTGAGAATTACCAGATTGACATTACCAAACCCCGAATTGAAGTAGACACCGTACAATACCGCAACAAACAGCTTTTTAAAAATTCGGTATCGGGCTCACTAACAGAACGAGTTAATATTGTAAAAGACCCTGCTTCTGCCACTTATCCACGATTTAATTCCTTTAATCAGGATATCGCAATCGACAGTTTATTCAGCAACATCAGCTATAAGGGTGGAATCGCAATTCAAGGGTCCAAATTTATTGGGAAAGGTAATTCTGAACAGCCAGCACGTATTAAATTAACCCGAAACGACAGCTTATTTATTGAAGCTTCATCGGAATATTTCAGTTTCTCAAACAATAAAATCATTGGGAAAGACGCCGAAATCACCCTGCATCTCGACACATTCAAAATTTACCACCCCAACCTTCATCTGAAAATTTTAACTAAAGATAAAGAACTCATCCTAACACGAGACGGAACCGGCATGTCTCAAAGTCCATATTTCAATAACTATCACAATTTGCTGATGGATTTCGGAATTCTTCACTGGAAAATGGACGAAGACATTATTCATTTTCAAAAAATGAAAGGTGCATCACATCGTTTAGCCAAATTCGAATCCATAAATTATTTTACAAACAATCATTATCTGAGACTTAAAGGAATGGATGATAAACATCCATTGGTTCTCCTTAATGCCTTTGCTGAGCATATGTATTCCAACAGCTTTACCACCGAAGAATACGCCAGTTATATAAAAAAACCAATCAGTCAGGTTCGTCAGCAAGTAATTAGTTTATCCTTTCAAGGCTTCGTCAATTACGATGCTGCGAACGATGAAATCACCATTGAAAAACGCTGTTCAAATTACATCTCAGCTGCTATGGGCCAGCAAGACTACGATGTCATCCATTTCACATCAAAAACTGAAAAGCTTCAGGATGACGCGACTCTAAATCTTAAAAATTTTCATCTTCAAATTAACGGAGTCGATCAGGTTTCGGTCAGTAATTCTCAGAATGTAACTTTTGTTCCCCGGGGAGGAGAGTTGCTGGTAAAACAAAATCGGGATTTTGAATTTAATGGTCTGATAAAAGCAGGACCTCTAAATATGTACGGAAGAAACTTCAATTTCTCCTATGATCAATTTAAAGTTGAAATGGGATTAATCGATTCATTAAAAGCCTACATTCCCTCAGATGACAAGGGGCAATTTGCAAAAAGAAACGCCATATTTCTTGAAAACATTGTAAAAAATGCCACTGCTAACCTGCTGATTGATGATCCATCCAATAAATCAGGAAACGAATATTTGGCACAATATCCCATTTTTAATTCTTACGACTCGTCCTATCTGTATTACGACAAACAATTTATTCAAAATGGGGTTTACAAAAAGGACAAGTTCTATATTAAAGTTGACCCTTTTACCATTGATAATATCAATAAACTGTCTGATCAAGATTTACAGTTTCAGGGCGAATTTAAATCGGGAGGTATAGTTCCTGATTTCCGTGAAAGCTTGATTGTAAATACTGATAACTCAATAGGTTTTGCACATGCTATAGACCAAAATGGTGTTTTAGTTTATGAAAAAGCAACTTTCACAGATTCTCTTTTCCTAAATAATGATGGTTTATGGGGAAAAGGTACGTTTACTCAGAACAACACCAAAATTGTTTCAGATCATTTTGTTCTCTTGCCCGATAGAGCAAAGGGTCAAGCTGAATCGTATACACTTATGGCTCAAACTGTACCTTTCTCGCACCCGGACATCAGCGGTAAAAATGTTTGGGTTGAATGGCAAACTGAAAAAAATCAATTTAAAATTCAAAGTCAGGGAAAAGATTCTCCTCTGGGTATGTACCAAGGTTATGCTTCACTTACGGGAATCGTAAATATTAGTAATGATAAAATGGATGGTTCCGGAGAAATGGTTTACGCCAATGGTTCATTTACATCAAATCATTTCAATTATTCAGGACGTAAAATAACCGCTGACACCAGTAAATTTAAACTTCTTAGTCACAATGAAGCAGGCTATTCCTTTAAGGCAGAATCATGCGATGCTGTAATCGATTTAAAAACCCAAAGAACCGACTTTAAGAGTACTATAGCTGGCAACTACAGTAGTTTCCCTTCAAACAACTACATCTGTCAACTCAATAGTTTTAAATGGAATATGACCAACGACCAAATTGAATTTGGAAGTGAAGAACTCACAAACCTGAATCAGTTGTGGGAAACAGGTCAGATCAACAATTTACCTAAAGAATCGTTTAACACGTTTATCTCAACTCATTTCGATCAGGATTCCTTAAGTTTTGAAACACCATATGCTATTTATGACACAACCGATTATACCATCGCGGCAAAGTTTGTTGAAAAACTAAGGGTTGCCGACGCCAACATTTTGCCATTACATGGAAATATAACAGTTAAAAATGATGGTTATTTAGCACCACTGAGCAATTGTGAAATTCTGGTAGACACCCTCCTTCATTTTCATAAAATCACCGATGCGATGATTGAAGTGAAAGGAAAAAGAGAATATACAGGAACCGGATTCTACACCTACAAAGATGAATTAGACGAAGAACAAGAGATCTATTTCAATGAAATCAGCGTGGATTCTACAGGGCAAACCATCGCCTCCGGAGCCTTACCAGATGCCAAATCCTTTACTCTAAGTCCGGATTTTGATTTTAGAGGAGAGGTGCACCTTGCTGCCAGAGAAAAACATTTACGCTTTGATGGTGAGACTCAAATCCATAATAAATGTGACAACATCAAACACAGATGGCTGTCTTTCAATGCTCCAATAGATCCCGAAAATATTCTAATTCCTATCGACACCATTGGTCGCGATAAAGAAAATGTGAAAATTTTCAACTCCTTGTATCTAACCAATGATTCGATTCATATTTACCCTGCATTTTTGTCTACAAGAAAATTCTATACCGATAATCCTCTTCTTACTGTGGCAGGTTACCTGACCTACAATAAGGGTGAAAACCTCTACCAAATTGCCAGCGAAGAGAAACTTAGAAATCCTGATCTTCCGGGAAATCAGATTTCTTACAATATGACTAATTGTGATCTGAATGCTGAAGGACTTATCAACTTCGGTGTAGAGCTTGGTCATGTAAAAACCACTGCAGCCGGGACTCTCGATTACGATTCAGACAAAAGCAAGCTTACGATAAACACCTGTTTAGGCTTCGATTTTTATTTCTCAGAGCATTTATTGAAAATGATGAGTAAACATATCTCAAACTCAGTACAAAGACCAAGTAATCTAAATAATGAAGATTTTCTCAGAACATTCCCTTTAATCTTCCCAAAGGGAGAATCAGATAAAATCATCGAAGAAATTAAGAAAAAAAGCACTTACGACGCACTGCCCGATACCATTAAACAAACGCTGTTTTTCAATAGGGTTATGCTCACTTGGGATGCTAAAAATAAAGCTTATTACTCCCAGGGAGAGCTCGAACTGGGAAGCATCTTAAATAAGAGCTTCAATAATATCGTAAAAGGTAAAATTGAGATTCGAAAAAGAAGACGTGGGAACCGTATGTACCTATACATGGAACTTGAAGATGGTGCTTGGTTCTACTTTGAATATCAAAATCAGGTCATGTTCATGAGATCATCTATTTCTGAAATTAATCTTGCTATGGAAGAAGTTAAGGAGGATGAGAGACGCTTTAGAGATCCTGTAAGCAGACTCAACTACCTATACTTGTTAGCTCCTATGTCTAAAGTAACACGCTTTAAAAAGCTGCACGAATTGGATACAAGCAATCAATAAGTATAGATATCTAATCTCATAAAAGACAGGCTCAATTAAATTAAAGAACGTGTAAAGCCTATTTAAAATTTTCTAATTTTGTTAGAGTACATTTTGAATCTATCAGTTATATGTCAAAATATCAGTTTTTCAATCGCGATTTAAGTTGGTTATCTTTCAACAATAGAGTTTTGGATGAAGCTAGAAATAAAGACTTACCCCTTTACGAAAGGATTAAGTTTCTTGCCATTTATTCTTCCAATCTTGATGAGTTTTACCGAGTTCGGGTTGCATCATACCAAAGGTTTACAGAACTCCCCATTGAAGACAAACTCAAATTAAGAGAAAATCCCGACCACACCTTAAAGAAAATCAAACAACAAGTTCATAAACAACAAGTTGAGTTTGGTCAGATTTTCACCAACGAGATTGTACCTGAATTGCTTGAGAATGACATCGTACTTTTGCAAGGAGAAACACTATGCGAGGAGCACTACCAGTACACCAAAGAATTTTTCCTTGACAACTTGTTGCCACACATGCAGCCTATGCTCCTTTTGAAAAAACAAATTCAACCTTTTTTACAAAATAATGCCATTTACCTGGCGGTAAAATTGTACAAAAAAAGAAGCAAAAAAGACAATCCAGACAAACCAAAACGCGCCAAATACGCCATTGTTAAGATTCCCAGTAATCGCTTCGACCGTTTTATTGAACTGCCTTCAATCAACGAGAAACACCACATCATGTTCCTCGACGATATCGTGAAACTTCACATGAAAGTTGTTTTTCCGGGATTCAAAATTGACTCGGCATACAGCTTTAAAATGAGTCGTGATGCCGATATTTTGATTGAAGATGAATATTCGGAAAATATCCTGAGTATGATCGAACGGAACCTAAAAAAACGGGAAACGGGTGTCCCTTCACGTTTTTTATATGACGAAAACATACCTCGCGATTTCTTGAATTTATTAAAACTAGCATTTAATCTAACCAATAAAGAACTGGTTAAAGGAGCCCGATATCATAACTTTCACGATTTTTTCAAATTCCCCAATCCTGCTGATGCGAAATTGGAAGATTCTGCATTTTCTGCTCTCAAAGTAAAAGAACTCGGTCAGAGTAAATCGATGTTTAAAGCCATTCATAAAAAGGATATTTTACTTCACTACCCTTATCAATCCTACGAATATGTTATTCGTTTTTTGAATGAGGCAGCCCTGGATCCCAAAGTTGAAGAAATTAAGGCAACACAATATCGGGTTGCAGAAAACTCTGCCGTTGTCAACGCTTTAATTAATGCGGCTTTAAACGGAAAAAAAGTAACCGTCCTAGTCGAGCTTAAAGCCAGATTTGACGAAGAGGCCAATATGAATTCAGCAAGGGCCATGACTAAGGCTGGCGTGAAAATTATATACAGCTTGCCAGGACTTAAAGTGCATGCTAAAATCGCTTTGGTTATCAGAAAAACAGATAAAGAGGATTATGCCTACCTCAGTACGGGTAATTTCAATGAAAAAACAGCACGAATTTATGCTGATCATGGCTTTTTCACATCCGATGAAACAACAATATCCGAACTAAAACTTTTATTTAAATACCTTGAGAATCAAGAAACAGAATGTAAATTCAATAAGCTCCTCATTGGAAAATTCAATATGCTGGATGAATTCATGGCAATGATAGATCGTGAAATTAGCCATGTGGAAAATGGTGGCAAAGGTCATCTTATATTAAAAATGAATGGCTTGCAAGAAAGGGGAATAATAACGAAGCTCTACGAAGCAAGTATCAAAGGTGTTAAAATTGATTTAATTATAAGGGGGATTTGTTGCTTGGTTCCAAACAAACCGTATTCCAGAAACATTAGAATTATTCGTATTGTTGACCAATATCTGGAACATGCCCGCGTTTTCTATTTTTACAATAACGGTGCTGAAGATGTTTATCTTTCATCAGCCGATTGGATGTCGCGCAATCTACATCGACGAATTGAATGTGCTTTTCCAATTGAAAAACCTAAACTAAAAAATGAACTCATCGATATTCTGAACATTCAGCTCAGCGACAATACAACAGCCCGACTAATTAATGAAAAATTGGAAAATATCAAGCTGAAAAATGAGATTGATGTACCAGAAAAGCGCGCACAAAGGGATATTTTTATGTACCTTGAGAAAATTGAATTGGCTAAACATTCCAAAAAAATAGAGATTTAGTAATCGACCTCTTAAAACCACACCGATGAAACAACTTATTTTATCTCGCCATGCCAAAACAGAAGTCATTCGATACGACATCAGTGATTTTGAGCGCAATTTAACAAACAGAGGAATCAATGATTCAGCTCTGGTTTCAGATCATTTATTAAAGAAAGGGATTCAAACGGAACTTATTATATCCAGTCCTGCCAATAGAGCGATTGCAACTGCCAGACTCTTTGCAAATCGTTTTAGTATTCACTCGGATAAAATTGTGGAGGTAGATCAACTTTATCATGGGTTTAGCACTCAGGAGTTTTTAGAAATGTTACAAGATAAAGCTGGTCAAATCAATCATGTTTGGGTCTTTGGTCATAATCCCGATATTGCGTCATGGGCTTACAATCTTCTTGAAGAAGCTTATCTGCATGTGCCAACGGGTACAGCCATCGGAATAGAATTCGATGTAGAAAACTGGTCTGATATTGATGCGCGATCGGGAAAATTAATTCACTACACAACACCAAAAATGCTAAAAGAATAAGCTCAGATTAAAACTGATCTTTTTTACTTATAGGTAGACTTATTGCTTCCCAAAAACAATCTTCCCCATATTATCGATGATTAACTTCCCATCAAGTTTTGCTTGAGTTTCGGGATGTATAAACCCTTTTATCAGTTTGGTTTTTCTATCGATCACCAAAGATTTTATCTGAGATTCTGAAAGACTCTTGCCCATAAATTCGAACGGAATAATAAAACGACATCCCTGCTTGTAATTCGAACAACCATAGGCAGCATTTCCTTTCATCATTGTTCCTTCTTTACACATCGGACAATGCCAAACTTCAGCTTCTTCGGGAACAAAACTTAATTCGAAAGAAGGATCAAAAATTAAAATACCATTCTGCTTATTTCCGTCAACCTCAAATCCTTTGATCTTAGGCGTTTTCTGTTTTAGGATTAAAGCTTCTATTTGTTTATCCGTAAGCTTTTTATTTTGAAATTGAAATGGCAAACGGATATCACAACCATTCTTCCAATTGCTACACCCCCAGGAGTTCTTGCCTTTCAATATTTGTCCTTCTTTGCATTTAGGACACGTCAGTTCTTTTGCTTTAACGACAGCCTTTTTTTCAGATTTATCTTTGACTTTCTCCTCCTCTACAGCAGCAATTTTCTGAATATGTGTTCGGGATTTAACATCCTTAACAATATTAAAAACCATCTGCTTTAACTCAATCATAAACTGATCAACCTCATAATTTCCCTGTTCAATGTCTCTCAGTTTTTTCTCCCAAAGTCCTGTCAGTTCTGCTGATTTCAACAGTTCATTCTGAATGGTGTCGATCAACTGAATTCCGGCAACAGTTGCCACAAGACGTTTCTTCTCTTTTCTAATATATTTGCGACGGAAAAGTGTCTCAATAATATTAGCTCGGGTAGATGGTCGCCCAATTCCATTCTCTTTCATCAACTCTCTCAGTTCATCGTCATCAACCTGCTTTCCTGCTGTTTCCATAGCACGCAATAAAGTTGCTTCAGAATAATATTTTGGAGGTTGAGTTTGCTTCTCAGCTAAATCCGGAACATGCTCACCGCTTTCACCCTTCTCAAACACAGGTAGAATCGTTCCTTCGCCAACATTGCTGTCTTTTGAGAAAAGAACACGCCAACCTGGCTCAATAATCTGTTTCCCCGTTGCTTTAAAATCGATATTCGTCACCTGCCCCAATACCGTTGTATGACTCACTTTACAATCAGGATAGAAAACAGCGATAAAACGCCGTGTAACTAAATCGTAAACCTGTTTTTCTTCATAACGCAGCCCACCGGGTTGCACCCCTGTTGGAATAATGGCGTGGTGATCGGTTACCTTTTTATTATCAAATACCTTTTTCGATTTACGTATTTTTTCTCCAAGTAACACCTCCGTAAATTCCTTGTAAGGTGTTAATTTTTTAAGAATATCAGGTACTTTTTTATAGATATCATCTGTTAGGTATGTCGTATCAACTCTGGGATAAGTCGTCAGTTTCTTTTCATATAAGCTTTGAATAATTCGTAGAGTTTCTTCAGCAGAGAGATTCAACTTTCTATTGCAATCAACCTGAAGTGAAGTCAAATCGTACAATTGAGGAGGCAACTCCTTACCTGCTTTTCGCTCAAAAGAAACCACTTCAAAAAGCTCCGACTTAATTTTACTTAAAAATTCAACGCCTTCTTCTTTCTTATCAAAACGTCCACGAGTTGCTGCAAAAGTGACCTCTCGATAAACCGTTTTTAGTTCCCAATAGGTTTGGGGAACAAAATTATCGATCTCTTTCTGGCGATTCACAATCAGTGCCAAAGTTGGTGTTTGAACACGACCAATGGAAAGCACATTTTTACCACTACCGTATTTAAGAGTAAACAAACGTGTGGCATTCATGCCCAAAAGCCAGTCACCAATCGCTCGTGATGAGCCTGCCGCATATAAACGATCAAATTCTTTCCCATCTCTTAAGTTGTCAAAACCTTCCCGAATTGCCTCTTCGGTAAGAGATGAGATCCATAGACGCTTAATCGGCACATTGCATTTTGCTTTATGAAGCACCCAGCGCTGTATGACCTCTCCTTCCTGACCGGCATCACCACAGTTTATCACTTCTTCCGCATTCTGTATCAATTTTGCCAGGATATCAAACTGTTTTTGCACCCCAGTATCATCAATCACTTTAATTGCAAAACGCCCAGGAATCATTGGCAAATCATTCATATGCCAATATTTCCAATTCAGATTATAATCACCTGGTTCTTTAAGTGTACACAGATGCCCAAAAGTCCAGGAAATCTGATAGCCATTGCCCTCATAATAACCATTTTTCTGACTCTTGGCTCCCAAAATCATCGCAATTTCACGCGCAACACTTGGTTTCTCTGCAATACAAACTTTCATCCGCAATTATTTAAATTTTCAATACGTTAAAAACGCAGGTAAACAGATCGATTTATGATCTACAAATATTTATCTAACATCTCAAAAAGAACCGTTTTAGTTACGGGTTTTGAAATATAATCGTTCATTCCAGCTTCTTTCGACTTTCTATTTTCATCAGAATAAGCATTAGCCGTCATACATATGATAGGAATCTTAATGCCAATTTCTCTCAAATTGAGACTGACTTCATATCCATTGATAATTGGCATCTGAATATCCATTAAAACTAAACCATAATCCCCTGAGTTAGGAATAAGAATCTCCAAAGCTTCTTTCCCGTTTTTAACCCATTCCACATTATAATTGGCTTTTTCAAGTAGTGTTTTTACAATCTTTCCATTTATGAAATCATCCTCCACTAAAAGGATTTTACAACTTGCTTTCTCTACCATCGTAACATTTAATTCTACACCTCAATGTCAATAAAATCAACTTTTCCAGACTTGCCTAAAACATATATTTAAATTCCAATGAAAAGAGATTATCCTCCTTAGAACAACTATAGTTAGCCGTAATTATCATCAATTTAAAAGGCGAAAGCCACAAACCACCTCCATATCCATGGTGCAGCGTTTCTGACCGTTCTCCTGAACTCCAAACTCGTCCAACATCATTAAAGGCTAAAATACCAAACTCACCAGCTAGCAAATACGTTCTAAACTGTGATAATCTGAAACGAATGTCCGTATTTTGATAAAAGACACCGTCTCCAGCAAATCGATCCAATGCAAATCCTCTTAAATTTGATTTCAGCCCCAACCTATTCGCATGAACTAAAGAATAACCATCCGAATTATACGCCCCGCCAACTCGAATAGCTAAAACAGTTCTTGCAGGTGGACTGAAACTGAAAAACAAGCGCATGTCAGACGAAACCCGGTCAAAATCCCGATCGTTCCGTCCTAACCCCTTGAAAACCTGAAAAGCCGACTGCCAGTAAATCCCTCGCGAAGGAAGTACTTCTGAGTTTCTGGAATCCCAAATATAATCAATATTTATTCCTAAATATTTCCTTGTCGAAAAATCCTTATTGGGATCTAAATCATACTTAAGATTCGAAAAATCTGTCACAAACCGATTTTCAGTCCTTTGCAGCCTTGATTGATCGAAAAAAACACCTGCTTTTATTTGATGATTTGTATTAAAATTAAATCTCAATCGCGGATTTATACTCAACCTTTCAAAACGCAGTCTATTATAGGTATTGTCGTCAGATTGTATATTTTCACTGTCATTTCCCATTCCGTAATAATAGCCCTGAAAATTTGGTGAGTTATAATTTACACTTCCCTCTAAATCTATATTTCTAAAAATAGATTTTAGTTCACCCAGATATTTAACTTGATAAGAAGGGTAATTAAACGCATAATTAATTAAAAGTTTATGCTTGGAAGCAAACGGTTCTTTTTTGAACGCATGTGATGTGTAATTAACACCCGCCCCTAAGATCAGGCCATCATCACTCACAAAATTCCCGTTAAGCATTGGGCTGACAATATCGTATTTAAAAGCTTTTCTATTATACACATTTACCTCAGCACTGTTCGATGTTTTATTCCTATAAACGGCATCCTTATTAATATGAAGCTTTGTTTTGTCATAAACACTCACCAAACCTCTTCGGGTATCCTGCAAGTCAAATTGATCTTTACCTTTGCCTCCTACAAGTTTAAGTCTGACTCCTTTACCTTCAGTTTTGCCTTGTATTTTAAACTGATCTTTACCTTTTAAACCAAATAGCCGAACCTCATCTGTTTGATCCGGATAAAAGGTTCTTGCATAAATGAGATCCCTCTTTTTATCCTTTTTTGATAAATGAAACACGTTTACATTCAAACTACCATCGTTTTGCCAATTGGCCTGATAGAGCTCTTTTTCATTGGTTCCCACAACATCAACTCCCTTTGCTAAAAAGGAATAAAAATCCATGGCCATTTGAGGCAGAAGATCTCGTCGGGCTTTTAGTTTTGAAATCAAAATATCTCCGGATATTGCAAATACTTCAGTCGGCAAATCCGAAACGGCTGATTCAATAAGCTCATCACTTAATTTGAATTTCAGATCGTTAGCCATATATTCCCAATCTGCTTTTGTTTTTGACGATAAAAAACTACGATCAAAATAGCGGGAGTTGAACCCCAACCCTGAAACATTTTCAACGATAGAATCAAACACCTGAAATTTAGGTATCAGCCACTTTCGACGCATCAACCATGGAAGTTTCCCATCAGTATAGAAAAAAACCTGGTCTCTATCCCGAGGAATAGGCCGAACAATCGTTTTATCATCTTCTTCAAAACTTGCCCATCGCCACTGATCATCGTGCCTGTCCCAATCGTTAAGAAAAATATCAAAAAGGCGGGCTCTTAAAACAGCATCCTCATCAATACGAATATTGGAATTTTTATAGCGCTTTTTCAAAAGTTTATCTGTGCTTAAAATCTCTTTGCTTCCACCAAATAGGCCGGAATCCGACCAATCTCCGGAAGCCCTTTCTTCAAATAAGAATAGTTCATTCTTAAAACCATCCTGATAAATTCCAAAACGAGGATCGTCAGGCACATATACAATTTTGGGTTGAGTATGGTAAACGCCTGCAGCCTCTGCCATTTTAGGCACAACCAAAGCAGCATATGGGTAAGACTCCGAAATACCATCCTGAACAATTTCAGCTGCCAATGTCTTCCGAAGACTCTGAGGAATGGCTTTCTCGGTATATTTTTCAACTGAACGCAAAACATATTGATGCCCATCCTTAGCCTCCAAACGCAACGATCTCGTCTGCTGACCTCCTCCCCGCTTTATAATTTTCAATCCTCCTTTTTCCTTACCGATATCAAAAACGGGGACCTTAATCGGTGTCCTCCATTCCTCACGATAATTATGCCCTAAATAGTTTAATTTAAATTGACTTGTTGTATTATAAACCTGGCTTGCAGCAATGCTTATTGTACTGTCTGAAAAATCAATCGATTGATCACGCTTTAAGATCTCATTATCTGAGGAACTAATATGTTGATAAAGGCATCTGGAAAAAGCCAAACGTGGTGCTTTTTGGCCCTCTCGACCCACCGCCCAGAATTCAAGAATTACTCGACCATCCTCGTAAAAATTCAATTTGGAGAAACCGACTTCGCGCAAAGCAAAATCCATTTTTTTCTCATTCACATAACTTGTTTGACTTGCTGAACCCGAAACAACCTGATAAGAATCACCTATTTGCTTAAACTGCAAACTATTATCATGAGCAGCAACAGAAATCAACCGAGGTGATTTCCCAAGCATCTTTTTAGCCATATAACGCATTTGCTTATAATATGGCGAAGCAAAATCCTGAGGGGTTCCCAGGAATTTTCGATACAGTTCAACGGGACCTGGAAAAGGGAAATTACCGGCATGTTTTCCACCACTATACAAGGGGTGATGACTAGCTAAAATTAGTTTCTTATTCTCATTTCGTTTGAAAGCATCACTCAACTGAATTAAAAAGTCGGCCGTATTTTCAAATCCACATTCAGATTCAGGTTTCTCACCAAAATGCAACCACCATTGCGAGTCAACAACCAAAAGAACAATATCATCGCTTAGTTCAATTTCAATCGGTCCGGGACACCCTCCCGATGGTAAAAACACATCTCCCTTATTTAAATAATCCTCAACATAGTTTTCAAAATTCATTAATGATTCCCAGCCGTTTTTCTTATTCAGAGTCCACTCCTGATCACCAGGAATAAAAACAACTTCTCCATCAAAATCTTTAACCAAATCAAGGAAATGATTCAGATCTTCACTTTCAAATTCTTCATCTTCCCTATCACAATTTAAGTACTCTTTCGAAATGACATTTCCCAAAACAACCAGGGTTCCGTCCTTTCCAGAATCTGACAATTGCCCACTGAGCATTTTCATATTAGCTTCCACCAACGGTCCCTCACCAATATCACCCACAAAATAGACGCTATGCATCAGTTGAGTACTATCTAAAACAGGACGTTCTGTATTCCCTAAAACATTAAGAGATACCAAAGAAAAAAACAGATAATATATATATTTTGCCATTGAGGTTTTTGAAATAATCAATAATAAAACAAAGTGATCACCTTTTAAATGAGCTGACACATCAATTCTTCAAAACGGGCTTGTAATCAAACTGATATATTTTGCCTGACATCATCTTCCCTTCTGTTGAAATAAAAAGAGTCCCGTCAGGCGTAAAACAAATGCCCTCTGGTTGAGGAAAAATTTTACGTTTCAATCTGTTCACAGCTAACAATTCTCCTTGAGGATTTAACACCAAAAGTAATTTCCCAACCGAGCCTAAGACATAGATATTTCTACTGATTGGATGTATGGCTATAGCGGATGGTTGAAAAGTCAGATTCCCCTTGGAAGGATTAATACCCTTTAATAACTTATTCGAAAATTTCGTATATGCATCCAAATTCAAAATTGTCTCTAATTCTCCCTGATCAATCAGGATATCAGGATACTTACTCAAACTACTGTCCTTAATGGAATAACGATAAATTGCTCTCTTATCCATATAACTCGAATCCTTATGAGCAAGCCCTTTGCAAGCAATTAACAAAGTTTGATTGGAAGCATCATATGCCAAACCCTCTGTATCATTTTTGCTCCCAAGTCCTGTTTTCACTTTAATGCTTTCACTTTTTGAATGAGACATGTCATTAATAAAATACAACTTGCCATCACTACGCAAAGCAACCACCTTGTTATCCATCATTTCCACTGCTTCAAAATCACCTTTTTTTGCAAACTTAATTCGCTGAGTAATTTTTCTTTTCTGAATATCGTACTCAAAAACATAGCCTTGTTCATCATTAATACAAAGCAACTTATGATCTCCTTTATAGGTCAAGCCCGAAATCTCTCTTAATTCCTTACTTAAAATATAGGTTCTACTGGGCTGATTAATACGATAAGGGAAGTGAGTATAATTTTCTGACAAGAAGCAAGTTTGTTTGTTTTTTTTATTCTTTGAACACGCAGAAAAAACCACAACAAAGACCAACAATATCAACAGCTTAACTTTCTTTAGACAAGGCATAGTTCGATTTTATTTTCATTGATAAAAATAAACAAAACCCAAGCATTATCCCAACAATATGAATGAAAACAAACAGCAAAAACTAAACAATAAAGCCTTCTACAGGCCATCCTTTTCCAAAATAATTCCCTCTATTCATCGGACGAACAAATCCAGCTCCCGAATGAATCAAGATTATTGCTATCTTTAATCATTCACATTTTATTGATTTCAACATCTTATTTTATGTCTATTATAGATCAAGCAGAAGCTTTTGTTATTGATTTTTTTGAGAAAAATCACAAGCCCATATATACATACCACAATCTGGAACACACAAAAAATGTGGTAAAACATGCAGGTAAAATTGGAACCATATTGGAATTTTCAGAAGCAGATATGGAAATCTTAATACTTGCCGCCTGGTTTCATGACACCGGCTATTTTCAAGGTTTTATCAACCATGAAGCAACCAGTAGTAAAATTGCTGAAGAATTTTTAAAAGAAAAAAATTACCCCAATGAGAAAATTGAACGAGTTTCGAGTGCGATTATAAATACCAAACTGCCCTATAAAGCGTGCGAATGTGATATTTCGAAGGCTCTTTGTGATGCCGATTTACAACATTTATCTTCGAAAAATTTCATGAAATCATCAGATAAACTGCGTGAAGAAAGATCTGCCTTAATCGAACACGAAATTTCAACCAAAACCTACTGGGAAGAAACTCTAAACTTCTTAAAAAAACACAACTACTGTACTGAATATGGCAAAAAGGTAATGGCAAAAAAGAAGGAACTCAACATTCAAAAAGTAACTGAGAAGGTTAATTCCTATCAAAATAAAGAGATTCAAAAACTCAATGAGAAAGTAATTAAACTTGAAAACCAAAACCTAAAATTAAAGATGCCTCAACGTGGTATAGAAACCATGTTTAAGGTTACGTCACGAAATCAAATTAACCTGAGTTCCATTGCCGATAAGAAAGCCAACCTGATGATATCAGTAAATTCCATCATCATTTCTGCCATTTTTTTCATTTTTAAGAATATCATGGAAGTCCCTCACTTCATAATCCCCTGTTTGATTCTTTTAGGCGTCAGTTTGGTAACGATTATATACTCCGTTTTGGCTACCAGACCCAACGTAACATCCGGAACTTTTTCGCAACAAGATGTTGAAGAAAAAAAAGTGAACCTTCTTTTCTTTGGTAATTTTCATCGCATGCATGTTGATGATTATTCTAAAGCGTTAAAAGGTTTGATGGTTAACTACGACGATTTGTACGACAGTTTGATTAAAGACCAATATTATTTGGGAGTTGTACTGGGTAAAAAGTACAATTTACTGCGCATATCCTATACAATTTTCATGTTTGGTTTAATTATATCGGTACTTAGTTTTATTTTTGCAGCCATCTACCAACCCGTTTTCTTTTAATTGTACGAGTAATGAATAAGGTTGGTGATTAAATCAACCATAAACCAACTGTCTCAAATCAAAATAGCACAATGAACTTGTTTTACACACCCGATATAGAAGATAAATTTTATCAATTAAACGAAATTGAGTCGAAACATTGTGTTCGTGTTCTTCGCTTGAAAGAAGACGATCAAATTCATTTGATTGATGGCAAAGGCAACCTGTTTACGGCCAAAATCATTGATGCGCATCCTAAAAGATGTACCGTAGAATGCATTGAAAAACAAGCTGAATTTGAAAAACTAAATTACAAGCTACATATTGCTGCTGCACCAACTAAAAATATCGAACGGACAGAATGGTATATGGAAAAATGTACCGAGATTGGCATAGATGAATTCACACCTCTTCTTTGTCAGTTTTCAGAACGAAAAGTGGTTAAGATCGATCGCCTTTTTAAAGTCATCACATCAGCGGTTAAACAATCTTTAAAAGCTTACCACCCGAAATTAAACGAACTAACTAAATTTAAAGATTTGGTAAAAACTCCTTTTGATGGTGAAAAATATATTGCACATTGTTACGAGGGAGAAAAAACGCATTTAAAAAACCTGTACTCTGCAAACCAGAATGCCTTAATTCTTATTGGTCCTGAAGGAGATTTTAGCCCACAGGAAGTTGAATTAGCACGAGCAAATGGATTCAAAGAAATTACTCTGGGAACAAGTCGATTGAGAGCTGAAACGGCAGGAGTTGTGGCTTGTAATATTATAAGTTTGGCAAACCAGTAAATTTCAAATTATTGATTTAAGAATACTAAAAATCTAATCCTAATTGTAAAATAGCACGCTACCTCAATGAAAAAAATCATTATTCTGTTTTTTATCATTTTGTTTAACCACAATGCTTTCTCACAAGAAAGTGGGGTGCGCATTGCGTTGCTCAAATATAATGGTGGAGGCGATTGGTATGCCAATCCCAGCTCATTACCCAATCTGATTGAATTTTGTAAGACCAATAAAATTGCCAATATTCAAGCCGAACCTGCCACTGTTGAAGTAGGAAGCAACGAACTCTTCTCCTACCCTTTTGTCCACCTGACAGGCCATGGCAATATCGTTTTCAACAGTCAAGAGGCTCATAACCTACGCCTCTATCTCGAAGCGGGAGGTTTCCTGCATGTAGACGATAATTATGGTTTAAATGCCTATTTCCGAAGAGAAATCAAAAAAGTATTCCCTAAAGAAGAACTTGTTGAACTGCCCTTTTCGCATCCCATTTACCATCAGGTTTATGATTTTAAGACAGGACTACCCAAAATCCACGAACACGACGGAAAAGCCCCACAAGGTTTTGGTATATTCCATAAGGGACGCCTCGTGTGTTTTTATACCTACGAATGCGACTTGGGTGATGGTTGGGAAGATCCATCGGTGCATAACGACACTACAGAGAATCATAACAAAGCACTTAAAATGGGGGCCAATATTTTAGCTTTCGTTTTTTCGCATTAGATTCCAAGCGGCTCACTTCATAAATCTACCCACAAAAGCTATCTTCTTTAAAAGAAAAAATCATTACCTTATAATAGGAATTAATGATAAAAGGAGATCGCTATGAAAATACCAAAGAATACCAAAGGAGTCATAGGCATTTTAACAGGTGGCGGTGATGTTCCGGGTCTAAATCCTGCCATTCGTGCCGTAACCATCAGAGCATTGCGCGAAGGTTACACCGTTTTAGGCATCCGCAAGGGGTGGAAAGGATTGATTGATATTATAAGAGATGAAAAAGCAGATAATAGCGAAAATTATTCCATCCTAACGGAAGAATTGGTCAATAGAGTCGGTCGAACCGGCGGAACCTTTCTGCACAGCTCCCGCATCAATCCATCAAAAACATCAAAATCCCGCGTTCCAATACACTTGCAGGATAAATACAATGCTGAAGTTAACGATCTTACGGAAGAAGTTCTGGCCAATCTGGCCTTTCTTAATATCGATTACCTAATTCCTATTGGTGGTGACGACACCCTAAGTTATGCGGTCCGCTTGGACATGGAAGGCTTTAAAGTTGTTGCGATTCCGAAAACCATGGATAATGACGTACCTGGAACGGATTACTGTATCGGTTTTAGTACCTGTATAACCCGAACCATATCCTTAACTCACAGCTTAAGAACCTCAGCTGGCTCACACGAACGCTTTTTGGTGCTTGAGGTATTCGGCCGTTATGCCGGATTCACTTCTATTTTGCCCACACTGGCAGGTGCTGCCAACCGTTGTGTTATTCCCGAGCACAAATTCGACATTCATCGACTCACCCAACTCATGCTTGAGGATCGATACAAAAATCCCAGTCGCTATTCAGTTGTGTTGATTTCCGAAGGGGCTGCTTTTACAGGTGAAGAAATGATTTTCCAGGATAACGTGACGGATGACTATGGACACAAAAAACTGGGGGGTATTGGTGAACGCGTCTCTGATCAAATGAAACTCTTATCACTCGAATACAATAAGGGAGTCCCCGTAAATGTAATTAATCAAAAATTAGGCTATTTAGTACGTTGCGGCGATCCCGATGCCATCGATTCCATTGTTCCTATGGCATTTGGCAACCTGGCACTCGATCTGATTATAAAAGGCATACACGGACGATTGATTACCCTTCGAAATGGGCGTTACGACAATGCGCCAATCGATATCATAACCAGCTCGAAAAAAATCGTGGATATTGACCGTTACTACAACACCGAACGCCTGCGTCCCAAATACAATAGTTTTGAACTGCAACCTCTCTTTTTAATGACAAGTCTTTAATCCAAAGTATTGCATGAGTGGCTACTCAATCATGTAGCCACTCTTACTTTATTAAAGCAAATTCATATTTTATCCTTTCAATTAATTTGTCTATTTTAGCACCGCCTTCCATGGGCACCCTACTATTTCAACCATCCCATTATCTTTTTTTATTAACTCAGCTGAATTTAAATCAGCAGAACAAACTTATTTTAGTATGTTAGAATTTTTAGGCATTTCTTATTTGGAATGGTTAGGTTATGCAGCGTCAATAATCGTATTTGTGTCACTTTCGATGACTTCAATTGTAAAGTTACGCTGGTATAACATGTTAGGTGCCGCCCTGTTTTCAACTTATGGTTTTTTAATTGGCTCTTACCCTGTAGCCTTCATGAACTTCTTAATTGTTTGCACCAATATTTATTATTTGGTAAAAATGTATCAGCATAAGGAAAACTTCAAAGTCATTGAAATCAACGGAAACGATGAAATTCTAAACTACTATCTGGAATCATACAAGAAAGATATTGCTAAATTCTTCCCTGATTTCACAAGAACTGAAGGCAAATTAAATGTTTTTGTATTGCGCGATATGTCGGTTGCAGGCATCTTTATTGGTGAGGTTAAAGATGATATCTTTAAAATTGATATTGATTATGCACTTCCCCAGTTCCGCGACTTTAAGGTTGCCAACTATTTGTATCAAAAACTTAGCGACATCCTTTCTCAACACGATGTAAAATGTATTGTTTGCGATTCAGATATTGAAGACAACTTGAAGTACATCAAAAAAATGGGCTTCGAAACCTGCACTCGTGAAGGCAAAAAAGTGATGTGTAAAAGCTTGTAATTAATGACTTTAATTCAGACTCGACATAAGAAATCCCGAAGCCAAAGCTTTGGGATTTTTTTATAAGCTAAATTTTAAATCCGAACAAAAAACTGTTTCAAGAAATACTTAATAATGACTATTTTTCTCATCAAATCCCTTAAAATCTTTTAAAACGTAGATTTTAAAATTATAAGTTTCTGCTCCACGGTGAAGAATTCTTCGAGTGGTAAAAGAGTCTAGCTGCTCAAAACTTGACTTTAAGTCGTCCTTAAGTGGATCTGTGCTAATATAAATTCCATAATAATTTTTATTAGTAAACTGTTCCAGTCCTGGCCAAAGGCTAAATTGATTCATCCGATTATTATAATTTAAGATGTAAGTTGTTGGTTGTTTATCGAGATAAAACTGCAATTCGGAACTGATATGATAACTATTGGAGAAAACAAAAAAACGTGTATCAGGTATATTGGCTTTCAAAGAATCAATATGTGTAGCAAGACTTTGCCAACCCGTCAATTTCTTTGTGGGATCCAATTCTGCAGGAACAATTTTCTGGATCCCCACTCTATCAAGAACCGATAAATTGGATAAAAGTAAAAGTAAGATAAAACTTGTACTTGCCAACAGGGCCAGACTACCAACTTTCTTTTTAATGACTGCCCAATGAGCCAAAGCAATCGGAATTGCTCCGTAAGCAAACATGGGCCAATTGACATTGATACCTGATTTTCTGGCAAATGCTATTGGTAAAAATGCAATAAAAACCAAAATCCCCGGAAGAATGAGAAACAACATTTCATCCGAAAGCTGTTTCCGAATCCACGATTTTATAATTTTAAAATAAAACACGATAAAAAATGGAGACAATACAGCTATTTGTCCAAGAATATACTCCAATAAATTCAAAGCCGTCTTTTTTATCGGAACTGAAACATCATTAGCACCACTGAGATATTGAAGGTGACGGAAACTTACAAAGTCATTTTTAATATTCCAGACAAGAACCGGTAAAAAAAACAAAAGACCTATACCAATTCCCATATAGAACTTTCGATTTCGAAGAATATAAGAATGACTCAGCAATATAAATACAAGTAGCCCAGGAATTAAGAATAATATTGTATACTTGGAAATGATACCCAAACCAAAGCTAATGCCAAACAAAACCCAATTCTTTAAAGAATCATTTTTAATAGCTTTCCAAAAGAAAAGCAGAGACAGAAGCCAAAATAGCAAAAGAGGACTATCCGTGGTAAAAAATAATGAAGGAATCCAAATAAAAGGCATGGCATAGGTCAAGAAAGAGGCTATAACAGCTGTTTTTCGATCATGAAAAAGTTCCAAAGCAAGAGAATAGCAGGTCATAGCAGTAGCAAACCCAATGAGAATGGCATTGATCCGAATACCAATAAGTGTATCACCTAAAATAGACGTAGAAATCCAATTCAAATAGGCTATTAAAGGGGGTTTGGAGTAGTAAGCTAGCTGAAGATGTCGAGACCATATCCAATATTGAGCCTCTTCTGAATCAATTTCTAAAGGGCCAAACTGTACATACAAAATTCTTAATATTGCAATAAAGACGTGTAAGGCCAGAAATAAATACAACACGGAATTCCTGCCAGAAAAAATAAAAGCTATTTTTTCCGGGATAAACTCAGATAAACGATGTGTATAGTGTCGTAAACGATTAATCATAAATTAAACAGGTATGAATCTATAAAACTGAACTGAAGATCCTTAAACTTCCAGCACACCCATTTAATTTACTTATTTTTTAGAGTTACATTTAAATATTACACTTCATTTTCCACCAAAGCAGCTGTAAAAGCCACGAATTGCAAATAATGTTTTTTATAAAATAATGAGATTTAACCCAACTTTATAAAAATAGAAAAGACCTCACAGGGATATCATTTAATTACAATCAAACCACTTTACAAATCGTTTGATACCTTCAGCAAAACTGACCTGTGGCTTGTAGCCGATTAATTTTTCTGCTCTGGAAATATCGGCATAAGTCTGTTTTACATCCCCTGCCTGCATTGGCAATCTGTTTATCAATGTTTCAACTTTGGCTTCTTTACCTAAGACCTCAATAAGCTCACTTAAAAGTACCGGAAAGCAATTTCCTAAATTTATCGTCTCATATACAGACTGATGGGTATCCAAATAATGACAAGCTTGAATAATCCCGCTTACAGTATCTTCAATATAGGTGTAATCTCTAGCTGTGGTTCCATCTCCAAAAACTGGAATAGATTTGCCCTCCCGCATTAAACGCAAGAATTTGTGAATGGCTAAATCCGGACGTTGTCTGGGACCAAAAACTGTGAAAAAACGGAGATTTATAATGTCAAAATCATATAAATGATGATAGGTATGGTTTAATAATTCACAACTCTTTTTGGTAAAGGCATAAGGCGAAATAGGCTCATCCAATTTGGAATCTTCCTGAAATGGAACACTTTCAGTATTGCCATAAACAGATGACGAAGATGCAAATGCCATTTTCTTTATCGACTTCTCGCGCATATAGGTCAAAATATTTTGAGTCGCCGTGATATTGCTGTCAATATAACTTTTCGGATCATCTATGGAAGGTCTGACCCCAGCCTTACCAGCTAAATGTATAATCAAATCAACATTCTCTTCAATCTGGTTGACGGGAATTTCTTTTCTCAGATCAATTTCATAAAAACTAAAATTTGAATGAGTTCTAAACCCCTCCATATTTCGCTCTTTTACAGCTTTGGGATAAAAAGGATCAAAATTATCAAGTCCAACAACCTGATACCCTTGTTCCAGAAGTCTTTCACATACGTGGGATCCTATAAATCCAGCACAACCCGTTACCATAATTGATTTCATGTGATTATCTTTTTTTAGTTTTTGCCATATAGAAGTGCCCACACATTTTCCAACTGTGTCAGAAATCTTGGACAGCGTTCAGTTTATAATTCGTTAGTTTTGATTAACCGTTAACGCAATACTTGTAAAATATTCTATTCTAAACTTTTGGGTCTTATAACAGACAGGTACTTTTGAAACCGAGCTCTATTCCCCGTACGGTTGTTATCAAAATAGTCTAAAACTTCAATCTCAATCCGATCTTTAATTTCTGTTGGCAATATGTCTTCAGGTTTTTGACTAGAAAGAACAACAAACGCCTTGTTCTCTGGCAATTCAGCGTTTTCTTCATAATCCCAAGGAGTTACATTTCGACCAATTTCCCAAACCAGTTCAATTCGGAAACCATCCTTCCCTATGCTATAAAAATTAAGGGACTTCACCGATTCCATTTGACGCACTTCCCTGATATCTCTAAAGTTAGGATTCTTATTTATAAATTGTCCAACATGTGGCATTATAAGCCCCTGAAATGTTAAAGTCAAGAAACCAATCGCTATCAACAGTTTATTAACGTCTTTCCTTTTCCATGCCCCGATCAGCAATACACAAAGGAATTCAAACACAATAGTCAGTAGGATAAAAATAACCAATGATATATACCCTGGCAAATAAAAGAGATAGAACAAAGCAAAGGGAATTGCAAAAGTGACCAATACAATCAAAAACACATTAACCCCAAACAAGATTTTATCCCACTTATCCGCCTTATTCTCCTTAAACACAGTCAATAAATAATTGAGATAATAAGCGACAATAAAAGCTGATGGAATCAATACAGGCAGTAGGTATCTATCTTTTTTTTCAGGCAATAATGAAAGCAGAAAAACAGAAGCCAAAGTCCATATAAGAGCTAATTTATACCCCTTGTGTTCCTGAAATCGCTTTAAGCCATAAGGGAATAATAAAGCTGTTGTAACAAATAAGGTCCATATACCCGATTGAATTGGAAAATTCCAGTAATACCAGAATGGTCTGACATGTCTGTTCATCCATGACCCCGATTCGAGTTTAGCAACAGCAGCCAACGCTTCGGGATGCATAAAATAAATATAGACAGGCCACCAAAAGCTAATAACTAAGAATACAAAAATGCTAAGTAATAAAGGGCGCCACTTATTTACAACGGGTTTGCCGCCATATAATGTGATGTATATCACTAAAAAAGGAAAAAGCACACTATAAAAGGCCACAGGGCCCTTACTCAGGAATGATAATCCTAACATAAGACCAGCACCTAAAAAGAGCTTCCAATTTGCCCCCTCTTTTTGCCAGGCTTTTACCAAAAGCCAAATGGCTCCCACCATAAAACTGTGGCAATAAATATCCCAGGTTCCGGTCCTCCCCATATGAAAGACATAAAATGTCGTCGCTAAAACAAAACCAACGATTAAAGCCAAGGTTCTGTTTTTGTGCAATTCGAAGGATAAAGAATAGGCGAAAAACACAAGTAAACTTCCCATAATTCCCGCAGGAAAACGAAGCATACTGATATTATCTATTCCAAACCAACCGCCAAAAATCGCAGTAATCCAAGTTGGGAAAGGAGGTTTTGCCAATCGTAGTTCACCATTCATGTTGGGAATAAGCCAGCTTCCATGCTCGAGCATATCACGGGCAGTTACAAAATTGCGTGCCTCCATTATATTTACAAACAAACTGCCATTATTCAGGAAGAATGCAAATACACAAACCACACTAAGTGTAGTGAAATGCAACAAGCGCTTATTCTGCATGAGACTTCTTTTTTGATTTTTATAATTTTAAAATTTACCCAATTGATTCAGCCAAATCTGTCTTAGGCTTTACTCTTCCTTATCAAATGAATATTTCGAGCATAAATAACGGCACCTAACCCCTGTCCCATTAATAAAACAGGATCTTTACGATAAACGGCATATGACAGAATCATCATGGCTCCAATTAAACTTATCAGCCAAAAACCTAAAGGAAGTACTGACTCACCTTTCTTCTCTGAGTAAATCCATTGGTAAATAAAACGAAAGGTAAAAATAATTTGTCCCATACTGCCCCATACCAGAAGCCAAAGTGGAATATCCTGATTATAAAACAGAAGGTGCAATTTGCTTTCGAAATTCACAGCCATGTAACCAAAAGCAAACAGAGGGCTTATCAAGCAAACAATTCGGGATATTAAAGGTAACTCTTTCCAATTCCCTTTCAATTGCAGATTTCGAATATAGATGAAGTAAGTGATAACTTGCCCCAGAATAATGGCAAAATCATCTCTTAATACACCATAGACAAATAAGAGCCATGCAGCTAAAATACTAAGCTGCCAAAAAATTGTTGGAGAAAGGGATTTTTTAGCATTCTCCGATTGAATCCATTGAACAATTAAACGGGCTGCAAATAGGCCCTGCGCCAAAAATCCGACGCCAAAAATAAAGTAATTGCTCATTATCCTTGTTTTGAAATTTCATAATCGATATATCGTTTCTTCATCCATCGATAAGCAAAACAATCGAGAAAAGGCCCGGTCAAACGATTAAACAAATGGTATTTAGCCTCTCCGGCAATTCTTGGAAAATGTCGAACAGGGACTTGTTTTACTTTCCCGTTCAGCATCAATGTTAGTGCAGGAATAAAGCGATGCATTCCCTTAAAAAAAGGCATTTTTTTTGCGTAAGAAGTTTCAATAACTTTTAATGGACAACCTGTATCCTCAGCATCATCCTTGGTCATGAAACGTCTAAAATTATTAGCGATCTTCGAACTCATTTTTTTCACAAAACTGTCCTTTCTATTTTGTCTCATACCCGTTACAAGCGCAAAGTCCTTGCGATGTTCCAATAACAAGTTAAAATCCTCCGGACTGGTTTGCAGATCAGAGTCGATATACCCAACATAAGGACTATCACAATAATCAATCCCCGCCTTAATAGCAGCACTCAAACCACAATTATTTAAAAGTGAAATATAAGAAAACGCCTCATTTCGTTGACAAATCAGTTCAATTATCTCTTGTCCATTATCTGTAGACCCATCATTCACAAATAAAACCCGGGAAGGTACCAAAGCGATTTGAAGAAAAGCTGAAAGTTCACTTTCAAGTCGAAGCAGGTTCTCTTCCTCATTAAAAACAGGAACAATAATTGTAAACTCAATCCCTTCCATTTCCATATTTAATTTATAGATTATATTATGTATAAATACGATAATCAGCACCGTAACACACACATGAAAAAATGATCGGCAAGTTATAAAAAACAAGCTTGGGCTCAAACTAAAAGCTCAGCTTTTTAAGCTTAATTCACGATGCTCATAAACGACTATACAATAACACGAAACAGCATACAAATGTACAATCCACTATAAAAAATAATAATTATTGATTACATCAAATGCATTTTTTCATACTTATAATCAGACATCTGTCCGTATCAAAATAACATTCTTTTGAAAACTTCGTGACATTTGACAACAATAGATACAATTCCCCCTCAGGATTACAAACAAAAACACATTTAAATCAAAAACTTACAAAACCAAAAGCAACCTTTTATGTTTTCTTACATCTTAGAATCAAATTCCAACAATTAATTCTATAATTAGTTAAATCAGTTTATCATTAAAACCTCGAACTAATGAAACGTATTTTATTTTTTACAATAATGTCATCAATGATTCTAGTTTCCTGTGATTTATTCGACTCAGATAAAAAAAAAACTGCGCCCACCCCCTTTCCCGAAAACATGGAGTTGGAAGCCAAATCCGTCATTGCGTCCAATAATGAATTTGGATTTGATTTATTCAAAAAAATATATCAGGATGATTCAGCTGAAAACATGATGATATCCCCCATTAGTATCTCTCTAGCCTTGGCCATGACCTACAACGGCGCTGAAAGAGAAACCCAAACGGCATTTGAAAACACCCTACACCTCACTGATTTCTCACGCGACCAAATTAATGCCATTTACCAAAATCTACAGAACTACTTGAAGAAAACAGACCCTAAAGTGAAAATGAATATTGCCAATTCGGTATGGAGCAAGCAGGGAACAAATGTTGAAGAAGAATTCAGAAAAAACATCCGAGAATTTTATAATTCAGAATTCCGAATCGAGGATTTTTCTAACCCCTCAACTCTGAATGCCATAAATAATTGGGTGGAAGATAATACGGAAGGTAAAATTCAAAATATTTTAGATAGAATTGACTGCGATGCATTCATGTACCTGATCAATGCCATTTATTTTAAGGGTAAATGGGCAAATTCATTTGATATTAAAAACACCTACAGTGGAATATTTACCGACGAAGATGCTGTAAATTCAACAGCCAAATATATGACTACAAATATGCACGTTGGATACCTGAATAATGATGTTTTCACAGCTCTTGAATTACCTTATGGGAACAATGATTATTCCATGGCCATCCTTTTGCCTAATGAAAACAAAAAAATAGCCGATGTTGTTGATCAGCTTAATGACTCAAACTGGAACCAATGGATGAATTCATTTTCAAAACTGGAATTAAACGTGCATCTTCCTAAATTCAAATTTGAATACAAGCAAGAGTTAAGTAATATTCTCATTCAGTTGGGAATGGAAAATCCATTCTCAAATACTGCAGATTTTTCAGGAATAAGTAGAGATTTACCTTTAAAAATCTCACGTGTCATCCACCAATCCTTTATTGAAGTGAATGAGGAAGGAGCTGAAGCAGCAGCAGCCACTGTCGTTGAGGTAAGTGTTAACTCAGTAGGACCGTCAAATTTTATAAAACTTAACAAACCTTTCTTTTTTGCTATAAAAGAAAAACAAACCAATTCCATAGTGTTTATGGGAACTTTTAAAAAACCATAAACATTTGTTTCAATTCTTCTGAATTGATAAAGCTTAGAACAAAAAATCCTCATAAGTATAATATACTTACGAGGATTTTTCACATGCATTTAGAACTAAACCAATACACCCATTTGCTCTTGCAAATAGTCGTCGTATATCGCCATGCTTGGTGTAATAAATTCGTGAATCACCGTATGGGGTTGAATGAAATCAACAATTTCTTTGACACGTTGTGTTTGGAAAGGCAGATGCTGATCAATTTTCAGCACATGCTTTCTGGCTGAGCTGTATTTCTCGCCATGAGTCAGGTTTTCCCAATCGGCAGGTAAGCCTTGGCGAATTTGTTGCAACTGGTACTCACCTGATAAACTGAGATTCAAGTGCATGGATTGAATCCGTTTTCTGATATCAGCGGATAATTGGGATAATGTTTCCAGAACAAAATCCACAGCCTCATCCTCACACCGTAATTTCGGATTGGTATTCATCAAATGGCCTGTATCCAAAACCAAATTCCATTTATCAAAATTCAAAGAAGCTGCAAAATCATCCGTTTGAAACGCATCTTTAAAATTTAAACCCGGCCACCAGAGATTTTCAATACCAATCACACAAGGAGGCTCCCCATCAGAGAATTCCTGAGACGTTCGATTTAAAAGTTCCGCAAAATTCTGTAAAACTTCCGTATCGGTATAAGTAAACTTGCGGGTAAAAGCATGTTCCAACTCCACATGTGCCGCGTGCATCACCGCTTGTTTGGGCTGGTATTCAGCAGCTAGTTCCCACAATTTCTTTTGTGTGGCTATCATCTCTTGCTGATTCCTCCCTCCACAGCAATACTGGATATGGTCGGCTGGCATGGGTGGAAAATAAGTTTTTAAGCCCAGCTCTCCTTTTCGCCACACATCAAGCCAGGTAATCCAAAAAGGCAGGTGAATACTTTTCACCAATTCCTTTGGTATTTCATCGGATGCTTGCTCATAACCAATCAGTAATTCAAGCCCATCAGCCTGACTAGCCTCTATATATTTTTTCAGACCTTTCCAGCCCCCCTCCAAGCGTTCTAAATCCGAAGGATGAACCGAAAAATCTACTAAATTCAAATATGCCATAATACTTACTTTAATCGGCTCAAAAATAGAATATATTTCAAAGCCAGCCCTTCATCTATTCAAAAACTTAGACGAATTGTTCAAACACAAATCATTCTGCATCAAAGTCTGATTCTAAAAAAGAGATTAGGCAAAAAAAGTCGCAAAAGATGCGTACTTTTGATCTCTGATTCCTCATTACCAAAGATGAATCATTTCAAGATAAAATGACTAAGCCTTAATATCAAGCTCGATACCAGGGCCTGTACCACATACTAAAACAAAAAAACGTGAGTTTAATTGGAAAATATGCCGAACTAAAAGTTGCCAAATTGGTTGACTTTGGCGTTTACTTAACAGGAGAAGACGAAACCGAAATTCTACTACCAACCCGCTATGTACCTGAAAAAACCCAACTGGACGATACCATCAAGGTTTTTATCTACCGCGACTCAGAAGACCGTGTGATTGCGACGACTGAAAAGCCATATGCTATTGTAGGTGAATTTGCATGGTTGCGAGTTAAGGCGGTCACCCAGGTAGGTGCCTTTCTCGATTGGGGATTAATGAAAGATTTGCTTTGCCCTTTCCGCGAGCAAAAAATGAAAATGGAAGAAGGTCGAAGTTATTTGGTTTATATCTACGTTGATGAAAAAACCGGACGTATTGCAGCTACAGCTAAACTTGAACAAATTATTAAAGATTTAAATGCCGAGTTTACAGAAGGTCAGGAAGTCAGCATTATGATTGGACATCAATCTGATTTGGGATACTCTGCCATTATCGACAATAAAGGCATGGGCATCCTTTACAACAATGAAATTTTTGGTGCCATCCGCGAAGGGGATGTTTACAAAGCCTGGATTAAAAAAGTACGTCCTGATGGAAAGATTGACCTTAGCCTTCAACAGCAAGGTTATCATCTTGAAGTACCACGCGTAGGCGAAGAACTGTTTGAAATATTAAAAAAGGAAAATGGTTTCTTACCTCTCAACGATAAAAGTTCACCAGAAGAAATTTACGACAACTTACAAATGAGTAAGAAGAACTTTAAAAAAGTGATTGGCTTACTCTACAAGCAACGCCTGATTACCATCGAAAAAGATGGTATACATCTGGTTAAAACCGAAAAATAAAAACTGAAAGAGACAATAGCAAGATTAAACCCTTTCATTGTCTCTTTTTTCATACACAACCAACTAACACAATCATGATTCTTAGAAAATTTAAGTCACTGCTTTTTATCGGTCTTTGCTTTGCTTCAGCAACAAGCATAGCACAAGATAAATCCGATTGGCAAAATGGTGTACCCGAAGGTTGCACCACCATTACTGTAGGAAAATCAGCAACATTTGACGGATCGGTTATCACATCGCATACCGACGATAGTCACCGCACACGTGGTTGGATGTCCGTTGTTCCTGCCAAAACGCACGATAAAAACAGCAAGTTCGAACTTTTCGAACGCTCGGCCTACGATAGTTTGCGCATGCCAACCTATCAGCATAAAAAAATTGGTGAAATCGATCAGGTTTCCAAAACCTATCAGTTTCTAAATACCGCCTACCCTTGCATCAACGAAAAGCAATTGGCTATTGGAGAATCAACCTTCGGCGGACACGAAGAACTATTCTCAGACAAATGTTTAATCGACTGTCAAAGACTGGAACAGTTGATGCTTGAAAGATGCTCTACGGCTCGTGAGGCAATTAAAATGGCTGATGAGCTATTAAAAAAATACGGATGGAGAGACTATGGCGAATGTTTAACCATTGCTGACAAGCAAGAGGTTTGGCATTTCGAAGTGGTCGGTCCGGGTAAAGGCAAAGTGGGTGCCGTTTGGGTGGCTCAACGTGTACCGGATGATCATATTGCGGTCAATGCCAATGCCTCAACCATCAAAGAAATCGATTTGAAGAATAGCGATTACTTTATGGCTTCTGAGAATATCTTCGAGGTGGCTCAAGAGAATGGCTGGTACAATCCTGAAAAGGAAACCTTTAAATGGAATTACGCCTATGCTCCTGAGAGTCGTCGATCTATGGCATCACGTCGTAGAGAATGGCGCGTGCTTTCAATGGCTGCTCCTTCTTTAGATTTGGATCCAACAGCTAAAGATTTTCCTTTCTCAGTGAAACCTGATGAGAAGGTGACTATGGATAAATTGGTTGAGATTTTCAAAGATTATTATGAAGGCACACCATTCAATTTTGTAAAAAACATCAAGCAAGCCGATAAGGATGGCAAAGAAGCCATTTCTCCTTTTGCCAACCCTTTTATGCCTTACGGCATGAATAAACTTTTCAAAGTGAATGGTGGCTGGGGCGAACTTGGAGAACGTACTATTGCCCGTTGGTACACCATGTATGCAACCATCATTCAATGTCGTAGCTGGTTACCAGACGATATCGGTGGTATTGCATGGCTGGCTCAGGATAATGTAGCCACATCAATCTATATTCCTGTTTATGCCGGCACAACCGATTTGGCACCATCTTACAAAGTAAAAGCCCGTCAGTTGGGATATACGCGAACTTCAGCATGGTGGGCATTCAACCGTCTAAGCACATTAACCGCACAACGCTGGGGCGATATGCGTCACGATGTGGATAAAGTGTTTGTGCCTTTGCAAAAGCAATATTTCGAAGAACAAGCTAAAGTTGATGAGCAATATTTATCCCTTAGCAAGCGCAAACGTCGTGCTTTCCTAACTAATAGAAGCATTAAGCTCGGAAATGAAGTGGTTGAAAAAGCCTGGGAAATTGGTGATGGTCTTTGGACAAATTACGATGAGAAATTCTAAATCTCCACACACCATATAAAATTTTAAAGCAGCCTTCGGGCTGCTTTTTTTATGCCTTTCCAAAAGAGAAAAAAGAAAAAGTTTAAACTGAACATGCAATCAAAATGTCTTTACCTTCAAGAAAAAAATAAAATATTGAAAATAACATTCTTGAGTTGTTTTTATTTAGACTCAATTTAAACTATTTTTGTGGATGAATGGAGAAAGTCAAACACAATATAAAAAGAATAGTCTATCTATGCGTAGGTGTAATTGGTTTATTAATCCTTAATAATATTCTATTTACGCACAGTCAAATTTTATTTGATGGCTCCGTTATTATTCATGCTCACCCCTACAATAAAACGAGTAATCCTCCACAGAATCACCATCACGATAAAGATGAATTGCTGATACTGGCAAATATTGCACTCCTTTTCTTTACCGCTGCTGTAATCTATCATTTTGATAAGACACTTATCAACTCTGATAAAAATGAATTTCAACAAATAAAATACATCACTATTTTATTCTTAAGGAAATTAGGCAGAGCACCCCCCAAGGACCAACCCCAATTATGCCATAGCCTATTTAGATAAAGGCAAAACTGCCCTATTAGTATCCTCACACTGTACTAAGCGGGATAATTACATCCAAAATCGAAAAAAAATCACTTATTCCTCTTGAATAAAACATGGGGAACGAATACTCTTTTATGAAAAATATTATTATCAGCTTGGCATTTCTAATGCTGGCACAATTTAGTTTCAGTCAGAAAAAAAACAACGATGCCGTTATTGTAGGACACGTTGTTTGTAATGGGAAACATATCCCTTTCCTTAATATTATTATTAAAGGAACAACCATTGGTGTTTCAACAGACGCTACAGGTCATTATAGGTTAATCGATCTTCCATTAGGGAAGCTAACTGTTGTAGCTACGGGTATAGGATACAAGAGTCTGGAAAAAACCACGGTTATAAAAGCCAATGAAACCATCGAACTCAATTTTAATATTGTGGAAGATGTATTGGGTATTGACGAGGTGGTTGTAACTGGAGATAAAGGAGCTAGTAAAAGAACTGAAGCGCCTGTTATAGTAAGCTCCTTATCACCAAAATTATTCTCTGTGAGTCAATCGGTTGTATTAAGCGAAAGCTTAAACTTCAGTCCTGGTTTACGTATGGAAACCAATTGCCAAAACTGCGGTTTCAATCAGGTGCGCATGAATGGTATGGAAGGACCTTACTCTCAAATATTAATCAATAGCAGACCAATATTTAGTGGTTTAGCTGGTGTTTACGGTTTGGAGCTAATTCCTACCAATATGATTGAAAAAGTGGAAATTGTTCGTGGTGGAGGTTCGGCCCTATACGGTAGTAATGCTATTGCAGGAACCATCAATATGATCCTTAAGGATCCGCTTAACGATGCCTTCGAAATAGGTGCCAGTTCGAGTTTAATTGGTGTAGGCGCAGATGGTGCCAGCAATCCTGCTTTGGATTACAATGTCAATTTTAATGCTTCAGTTGTTTCTGATGATTACAAAACAGGTCTCTCTGTTTATGGCTTCTACAGAGACAAAGAAGCCTTTGATGCCAACAATGACGGCTTTTCTGAGTTGACACAATTGGATAACACAACAGTCGGTTCTCGATTTTTCCATCGATTGGGATTCAGGGGCAAATTGGCTGTCGATTTTTTCCATATTAACGAAGAGCGTCGTGGTGGAAATAAATTCAACTACTTACCCCACGAAGCAGATATTACTGAACAATTGGAGCACAAGCTTACAACTACAGCCATTTCATACGATCAGTTTTTTAGAGACGAAGATAAACTATCGATTTACCTGTCAGGTCAGAAAGTTGACCGTGCGTCCTATTATGGCGTTGAGCAATCTCTTGCCGATTATGGTCAAACCGATGACTTCACCTACAATATAGGAGTACAGTATAATGGTAAATTAGAGAATTCGTCCTTTGTTTTAGGTGTTGAGAACACAAGTTCTTCGTTGAAGGATAAAAAATTGGGGTACTTCGACTACGCCAACAATATTCATACTGATAATATTATAGTTGCTGATCAAACAAGTAGTACAGCAGGACTATTCGGTCAGTACACCCATAAATTAAACAGCTTGAGCATTTCATTAGGAGGGCGATTCGATCATTATCAAATTAAAGATAAATCCGATAATGGTAAAAGCAAAGACATTAACAAATCGGGTAACGTATTCAGTCCAAGGATAAATATCCTGTATGATATTCTTCCTGAATTGCAATTCCGTTTAAGCTATTCTCAAGGTTACAGAGCACCACAAATTTTCGATGAAGATTTACATATTGTTTCATCTACAACCCAACGAATCATCCACAAAAATAGTCCAAATCTGAAAAAAGAAACCAGCCAGTCTTATATGACCTCTTTGGATTACAACACAAAAATTGGTTCAACTAAAATTGGATTCTTAGTTGAGGGGTTTCATACCAGATTGGATAATGCGTTTGTAAATATCGCTTCAGAACCTGATGCAAATAAAGTCGTGGTTTACACCAGAGCAAATGCTGAAAATGGAGCCGTGGTATATGGTATAAATGCAGAATTAAATATTATTCCATCAAACAACTTCTCATTAACAGCTGGTTTTACATCGCAAAAAAGCAAGTATGAAGAAGCACAGGATATTGCATTTGGGAAGAAAGAATTTATGCGAACACCTAACAATTATGGTTTCATGACTATCGATTGGGACTTTTCAGACAAATGGTGCATCTCAACCTCAGGTAACTATACCGGAAAAATGTATCTCCCATACTATGGTAACACCATTGCAAACCCTATTGAAGGGGAATTAAGAGAGAGTTCATCCTTTATGGATCTTGGAACCAAAATAGAATACACAACTAAAATCAATGAGGCAGATGTTCAATTTTGGACTGGTGTTAAAAATATTTTCAACGCTTATCAGAATGATTTCGACAAAAATGTAGATCGAGATCCAAACTATATTTATGGCCCTGGAAACCCCAGAACGGTGAGTTTTGGTATTAAAATTGGCAACCTATTATAAATCTTCTGTCAATATTAGATATGAAGGTCGTAACAAACTTAATTTGTTGCGACCTTTTTCTTTATCAAGCCTTCAGTTTCTCAAACGGTTTTATTCCTGATTAAAAACACCCCATCCATCCATAGCATTTGCAGAATAAAAGCTATTTTTAGCTTTTCTAAAAAGCTAATCATTTAAACACAATAGACATGAACAAACGAGGATTTGCCAGCGACAATTTTTCAGGTGTTTTGCCTGAGGTAATGGATGCCATTCAAAAGGTTAATTACGGTCACTCTATGGCCTATGGAGGTGATCCTTACACCGCTGCAGCAATAGATAAATTCAAAGAACTGTTTGGTCATGATATCGATGTTTATTTTGTTTTTAATGGCACAGGAGCGAATGTGATTGGCTTGTCAACTCTAACACAATCGTGGAATTCTGTCATCTGCCCTTCAACGGCTCACATTCAAGTTGACGAATGTGGTGCACCTGATAAGCTGACCGGTTGTAAATTTATTCCCATTGAGGTAAAGGATGGCAAACTAACGCCTGAATTGATTAAAACACAACTTCACGGTTTTGGCTTTGAACACCACTCACAACCTAAGGTTATTTCAATCACTCAATGTACCGAGTTGGGAACGGTTTATACCCCTGAGGAGGTTAAGGCCATTTGCGATTTGGCACATGAGCACGATATGTATGTGCACATGGATGGAGCACGTCTGGCTAATGCTGTAGCCAGCTTAGATGTTGATGTGAGAGAAATCACCAATAAAGCGGGGGTGGATGTTTTGAGTTTCGGCGGCACAAAAAATGGGATGATGCTTGGCGAAGCCGTGATCTTCTTCAATCCGGAGCTTTCAAAAAATGCCAAATACGTTCGCAAACAGAGCATGCAGCTTTGCTCTAAGATGAAATACATTGCCTGTCAGTTCGAAGCTCTGTTGACTGATGACCTTTGGTTAAAAACCGCTCGTCATGCCAATAAAATGGCTAAGCTTTTAGAAGCTGAAGTCCGAAACATCCCTGCTATTAAAATCACTCAAGAGGTTCAGACCAACGGCATTTGGGCTTACATACCCAAGGACAAAATCGAGACACTTCAAAACGAGTATTTCTTTTGGATTTGGGACGAACACGCTGGTGAAGTCAGATGGTTGTGCTCTTTTGACACCACTGAAGAAGATATTAACGGCTTTGTTGCTTTACTCAAAGAAGAACTTTGCTAAACATTCAATACTAATTGAAAATTACAAATTGCTAAATGGCTATTCTACACAAAAACTATTCTTTAAAAGCTTACAATACCTTTGGTATCGATGCCAAAGCCGATTACTTTTTCCAATTCGATACGATTGATGAAATTCAGTCTTTTTTAAATGACAACACACTTGAAAACGTCAATTACCTAATTCTTGGTGGAGGGAGCAATCTCCTTTTCACGGATGATTATGACGGTTTAGTTCTGCACCCTAATATCAAGGGCATCGAAATTATCGAAGAGAATGATGAATCTGTTTTGGTTAAAGCGGGTGTCAATGAAAATTGGGACGAATTTGTAGCCTGGGCAGTTGAGAACAATTACGGTGGAATCGAAAACTTATCGAATATCCCCGGTGTTGTGGGTGCTGTGCCCGTTCAAAATATTGGAGCTTATGGCGTAGAAGCTTGCCAGGTGGTTGAGAAATTGGATGCCATATCAATCGAAAGTAAAAAACAAGTTGAATTTCACAACTTTCATTGTGAGTTCGACTATCGCGATTCTATATTTAAAAAAGAATATAAAAACCTTTTCATCATTACTCAGGTTTATTTCCGATTAAGTAAAAAGCCCGAGTTTAATTTGGAATATGGGGCAATCAAAAAGGAGCTTGAGAACTACGACGAAGTCAACCTAAAGAACATCAGAGAAGTCATCATCAAGATTAGAGAATCCAAGCTACCCGATCCTGAAGTGATTGGTAATGCGGGTTCATTCTTTAAAAACCCAATAGTCGAAACTCGATTTGCAGAGAAACTATTAGCCAAACATCCTGACTGCCCAAATTACGAGGTAGATCATACAAACACGAAACTTGCTGCTGGCTGGTTGATTGAACAATGCGGATGGAAAGGCAAACATGTTGGACAAGCGGGTGTTCACAAAGATCAGGCTCTCGTTCTGGTTAATCTCGGCGATGCTAAAGGTCACGAAGTGCTCCGACTTGCCAACGACATCAAGAAATCAGTTCTGATAAAATTTGGTGTCAAATTGGAGATGGAAGTCAACGCAATTTAAATTGATGAATGAGAAACAAAAAAAGAGTGATTCACACGAATCACTCTTTTTTTTTGCCCTTCAGTCTCTTTTAACTTTTCAGTTATTTTACCTTTTGACTTTCAATCTTTATTTGAAAATCCGCTCCTTATTCAAGGCTCGTTGATATTTTTCAGCATTCTTATTGTGCTCTCTCAGACTACGGGCAAAAACGTGGTAGCCATTAAATTCAGGACTGGCACAGAAATAAATATACTTGTGTTTCTCACAATTTAATACCGAATCAATCCCTGAAATCGAAGGCTGTCGGATAGGCCCCGGAGGCAGACCTGCATATTTATAAGTATTGTAAGGAGATTTAATTGCCTTATGCTTATTTAGCACTCGACGCATACTAAAATCGCCCCAGGCAAACTTAAGGGTCGGATCGGCATCTAGTTTTATACCTCTTTTCAATCGATTCACATAAACACCCGCAACTCGTGCTTTCTCATCATTTTTTGTGGTTTCCTCATCAACAATAGAAGCCAGTGTACTGATCTCTATAGGACTCAAGTTTAACTCCGAAGCCTTTTTCATACGCTCTACATTCCAAAACTTCACATATTCCCTATACATGCGCTCCGTAAACGTCTGAGGAGACATATTCCAATAAACCTGATAGGAGTTTGGGATAAAAAGTCCGATAACTGTTTCCGATTTAAAACCATAAGGCTTAATATTCGCCTCATCCCTCAGAAAAGTCAAAAGACTCAACGAATCGGCTTCAATCTGTTTCCCGATCTTCCCGGCAAACTCTTCCAAAGTTCGCGTATTATTAAAGGTTAAATTAACAGGGGCTTGATGACCTGCACGTAAAAGATTAACCAAATCATTATTACTAATTCGATTTTCAATTCGATATCTTCCAGCCTTTACAGATTGACCATAATGCTTCTTTTCCATCACCCACTCAAGTGATTCCAGATTCTTAACACACTTGCTTTCTTCAAAAATATGAAGCACGCCTTCCATATCAGACCCCGATGGTATGTGAATAAACAGTTCCGTTTTCTCTCCCAAATCAATGTTGGATGAAAAAATATCACGGTAGTATTTTAATAAAACAGTTCCGGCAACAACGAATAAGATAAACATCACATAAAGTGCATATTTCAGCTTTTTCGATTGAAGCCCCTCAAGTCTAAATAGATTGATCATATTTCTTTGTTTACAGGTCTTCTCCTTACCCACAAATTTATACAAATAATTAAGTTTATCAATACCTCTGCTATTTCTGAAAGACAGATTCCCTTTAGAAATAAAGGCAAACAATAGGTCAGAGTTTTCAAATAAATTATCTTTGGATACTGATAAAAAAAACGACAACTAAAAAACACATCATATGAAAATTAACTCCAATTTTGATAGTGGAAATATCAAAGTGATCGATTGCAGTAAGGCATCGGATATTCAACTTGAAATCAATAAGGATACCCATTCCGATTTCTTCCAATGGTTTCATTTTCGTTTGCAAGGCGCACAAAATCAAACTTGTAAAATGCGAATCATCAACGCATCTGAAGCTTCCTATCCTGAAGGTTACGAGGGCTATTATGCGGCGGCATCGTACGACAAAGAAACTTGGTTTAGAGTACCTAGCACCTACGATGGAAAAGAACTGGTGATTGAACACACGCCGGAATTTAACTCTGTATTTTACGCCTACTTTGCTCCGTATAGCTACGAACAGCACCTTAATTTGGTTCACAATGCACAGCTATCTCCTGAGTGCGAACTCGTATCAATAGGTGAAACCATTCAAGGTCGCGATATCGACATGCTGATTGTAGGTGAAGATGCCCCCGAAAAGAAAAAAATCTGGGTGATTGCCCGCCAACATCCGGGTGAATCAATGGCTGAGTGGTTTATGGAGGGCTTCATCGGAAGGCTGCTTGACGAGGACGATGCCGTATCGAGAACCCTATTGAACAAAGCGGTATTCTACATTGTTCCCAATATGAATATCGATGGTAGTATTCTGGGTAATTTAAGATCAAATGCTGCGGGTGCCAATCTGAATCGCGAGTGGGCCGAGCCAAAACTGGATTACAGTCCTGAAGTTTATCATGTTCGTAACATGATGGATCAATACGGTTGTGATTTGAATATCGATGTTCATGGTGACGAAGCACTCCCTTACAACTTCATTTCAAGTATTGAGGGAATCCCTTCTTTCGATGAAAGACTAAAAAATCTTTTAGAAAAATTCACGCAGTCGTGGATGGCCTCATGTCCTGATTTCCAGGACACTCATGGCTACCCAAAGAACGATCCGGGTCAAGCCAACCTGGCAATCTGTTCAAAACACATTGGGGAACGATATAAATGCTTATCTTTGACCATCGAAATGCCATTTAAGGATAATAATGATCTACCTGATCCTGAATTTGGATGGTCTCCGGAACGAAGTATTTTATTTGGAGAATCTGTTTTACATCCTATTCTACAGGTTATTGATCAACTAAGATAATAAAGACATATACACTCTGTATATTACTCAGAAAAGGCCTCATCCACGCTTCCTGGATGTGGCCTTTTCGCTTTTTATAATTTGTTCACTATTATCTCTCTTTTCAATAAAATTAAGCCAAACCAACCGCCACTTTAACTTAATTCTGGGAAATAAACAAAAACTCAATTGCAACCCCAAAGACTATAGTCTATACTCAAAATCTAACAATCAAGGTATTACATTCTAAAAATGTAAGGTGAATTCAGTATGACTTTTGGGGATTGAAGAGACTGAAATACTCCCATCGTGTAATCTCATGATTTGGCGGGCAAGATTTAAGCCAATACCCGAACCTTTTTCCTTTGTCGTAAAGAATGGTGTAAATATATTATCTATTAACTCATTGGGTATACCTGTGCCATTATCTAAAACTTTGATACAACTCACCGGATTTGATTCATTAACAGATAGGCTGATCTGTTTGGATGCCAGCCCCTCAAGAGCATGAATTGAATTTCGAACCAAATTAATGAGCACTTGTGTTATCAACTTCTCATCTGCGATAAGTTCTTGTATCTCATCATTCACCGACACGTCAAACTCAATGCCTTCCGATTGACATTCCTCGCGAAACAACATTTCGATATGCTCAAACAATTTAACGACAGAAAACAATTCGAAACGCGCTTGTGGCAATTGAGTTAAATTTTTGTATTCATCTACAAAAGAGATGAGTCCCTTACTGCGTTTTCGTATTGTTTTTAAACCTAATAAACTGTTCGATATAACTTCCTTACTCATCAAAGATTGAGGATTTTGCACATCATTTCGTTCATACAAATTGATAAGACTACTAGAGAGGAAGGAAATTGGACTTACCGAGTTTATAATTTCATGTGTAAAAACACGAATTAGTTTATTCATCGCTTCCATTTCGCCCTTGTCAATTTCACTTTTAATATCCTGAAAAGAAATCAGTTTAATAGAATCGTTTTCCAATCGAAAATCAACGGCTTTTATAGCCAATTTTAAAAGCCTATTCTCTATCAAATAGTTTCTTAATTTTTGCTTTTCAGTCTTCAGTTGAACTAAAAAATTAGGGAACTCACTTTCCAGACAAGATAGCTCCGAAATATTCTGAAAATCATCAAGTCTAAAAAGTTCCTTGAAAGCCTTATTACACAAGCGCACATTTCCCTTACTATCGAAGGCCAATAAACCAACACCAACCAATTGTATCGTATGCTGAAAAAAAACAAAATCCTTCTCTTTTTCTATCTTAACTTTCCCAAATGCATGAATAATCTGATTAAAACTCTTGTGTAAATTTTCAAAAGCCTTATTCTCTTTTTGTAGATTAAATACCAGGGTTGAATCCTGATATTGAAATGCGTTGAAAAACTTTGATAAATCGCGATTGATTTTATTTACATAATAAATCAGGTAAATAATTTGCATTATCCATAAAGCAATCAGACTATAAGTTGTTACAAGCATATACGGCATAGAACGCACGTATAAAAACAATACGGGTGTAAGTGACAACAAAATAATTTGAATAACAATCGATACGTAGAATCTTTTATAAATCATATTTTTTAATTTTGTCGTATAACGTAGATCGGTTGATTCCTAGTCCCTTTGCAGCCAAACTCATGTTTCCACCAGTATGTTTAATTGCCTGTTCTATCAAAAGCTTCTCATTCTCTGTCAGGTTGAAGCTGTCTACTTGACGTTTTGAACTCATAGCACCCTCTCCTATTAGAATATCAGAAGCCGTCAATTTTTCAGTATCGGAAAGAATCACCGATTTCTCAATGATATGTTGAAATTCCCGAATGTTTCCTGGCCAGGTATATTGAGCGAGTTTCTTTATGGCTGAGTTCTCAAAAAGCATGATCTTCTTTTGATATAAACCAGCATACTTTTGTAGAAAGAAATCAGCCAAGCCAGGAATATCTTCTATTCTTTCGCGCAAAGGTGGCAACTCTAGCATAATGGTATTCAGCCGATAGAGTAAATCTTCACGAAAAGTACCCTCGGCAACCATCTCTAACAAATTACTATTGGTTGCTGCAACAAGGCGCACATCAACATCGACAGGTAAATTCCCGCCAAGTGGAACAATTTGTTTATTTTGAATGGCCGTTAACAACTTTGCTTGCAAATGAATAGGCACATTACCTATTTCGTCTAAAAATAAAGTTCCTCCAGAAGCCAATTCAAATCGTCCCATACGATCTTCTTTTGCATCGGTAAAAGCACCTTTTTTATAGCCAAACAGTTCACTTTCAAACAGACTCTCACTAAGTGCACCCAAATCAAGATGCACAAACACCTGATCTTTCCGCATCGATCTCAGATGAACTTCCCTTGCAATCAGCTCTTTTCCCGTACCATTCTCTCCTATAAGTAAAACATTTGCTTCGGTTTTTGCCACCTTATCAAGAGTTCTAAACACCTCTTTCATAGCAGGGGACTTCCCTCTTACAAATTGAGTATTTTTATTTATCTGATAATTAATCTGCTTTTGCTTTTCCTTTAAGCCCTTTATTTCAAGTTTGGATAGACGTAATTTATAGGCAGCTAAAAGAGTTGATAAAATTTTATTTTCATCCCATGATTTTTGAACAAAATCAACAGCGCCTTCTTTCATTGCCTTTACAGCCAATTCAACATCACCATAAGCAGTAATCAAAACAACACAGGCATTCGAATCGAATTCCATAATACGTTTCAACCAATACAACCCCTCATTCCCGGAATTTATTCCTGCTTTAAAATTCATATCCAGCATGTAAACATCATACACCTCCTCCTCTAACTTTGAAAGTAACTGATTTGGATTCTTTATAGTATCAATCTTTGAAAAGTGTGTATTGAGATACAACTTAAATGCAAAGAGAAGTTCTTCGTTATCATCTATTATTAAAAGCTTTCCTTTTCCAGACATCAATAATCAATTAAAGTTCCGTGGCAAAGTAATCATATTGTTGTAAATACCAACAGGTAGTGTTGGATAATCCAACACTAAAACATAAAATAAAATCACAACATACTATACAACAGATCATTTAGCACTATGGCATAAAATCTGCTTTAGAATGAGAAAACATTTAAAAATATTAGAATGATAGTTGTAAAAGATCTAAGCAAAGTATTCAGAACTGAAGAACTTGAGACCTCAGCTTTAAGCAAAGTAAACATCCACATAAAAAGAGGGGAATTTGTTACTATAATGGGGCCTTCAGGCTGTGGCAAATCTACCTTATTAAATTTGATTGGTTTGTTAGATAAGCCCACTGAAGGGCAATACATATTCAACAGCATCAATCTTTCTAAAGAAAACGAGAAGAACCTCACACAATACAGAAAAGGCAATATTGGTTTTATTTTTCAAAACTTTAATCTGATAGATGAATTAAATGTTTTTGAAAACGTAGAACTGCCCCTCGTGTATATGGGAATCTCAGCCTCGAAAAGAAAAATTGACGTTGATAAGGTACTTACCCGAATGAATATTTCGCATAGGGCAAAGCACTATCCTCAACAACTTTCAGGAGGACAGCAACAAAGAGTTGCCATAGCAAGAGCTGTGGTTACGCAACCCAAACTAATACTTGCCGATGAGCCCACCGGAAATTTGGATTCGAAAAATGGAGAAGAAGTCATGCAATTACTCTATGAGTTAAATATGGAAGGGACAACCATAGTGATGGTAACACACTCGTTTAAAGATTCGGAATATGCGCAACGAATCATTCATCTATGCGATGGCAAAATTGTATCTGAAAACAATAAAATATCGCAAAATAGAGAAGCTATAGCCCTCAACGAGTAAAATATCTAGCAATCTTATTACATTTATTTTCCAAAATAAAATAACATCATGTTTCTATACAAACTCAAACTCTCTTTTCGTAGTCTGGCAAAGGATAAGGTCAATTCCATCATCAATATCTTCGGGCTTGCTATTGGCATGGCCGCAGTAACACTCATTTCCATATACGTTCAGCACGAACTAAGCTACGATAAGTTTAATACAAAGCATGAACGAATTTATCATCTTATATCACTACTTAACGATACGGGTGATGAATTGCAACCCCTTGAAATTTGTAAACGTTTAACTCCTGAAAATTTTGCTAACGCAATACCCGAAATTGAAGAGATTACGCAACTCTATAGAGGATATACACAAAATGTAACAATAGGAGATCAACATTTCACAGGAATCCGCTGTCACTATGTCGACACAAACTTCCACAAGGTATTTACACTGGAACCTATTGCCGGAGAATCAATCAATATATTTTCGAACCCCAATGGTGTTGTGATGAATGCCACAACTGCAAAAAAACTCTTTGGAACCACCAATGCGGATGGTAAAGAATTCAAAATATCTGGTAATTTATTAAAAGTAAACTCTGTTGTAAAAGATTTACCACTTACTTCTCATTACGATTTCGACATTCTTTTCCCCTTGCCAAGTTCTAGTTGGAGAGCAAATCAAAAAAGTATAGAATATCACACCTATATTTTACTTAAACAAGGAGTTGATGAAGCTACTACAATTAAAAAGATTGAGAATAGTTATTCTAAAATGCTTGATGATGCCTTTGGACAATATGGAGAAAAGACAGGATCTTACTTACAAAAATTAACTGATATTCATTTGAGATCTGATTATGATCCCAGTCTTAAACCTTCTGGTGATATAAAGGCAATTTATATCCATATTCTACTTGCCTTTTTAATATTAGCCATTGCCATTGTTAATTTTGTCAACATAACCACAGCCCGTTACGATGATAAACTAAACCAAATAGGCATAAAGAAAGCTATTGGTGCTGAACGAAGAGATTTGATTAAAGACTTTTTAGGGCGTACACTGTTGATGTCATCAATAGCGCTATTATTTGGCATTATTATAGCCGAAATATTACTCCCTTCCTTCGGGAAATTAATGAATAGAACATTAAGTATTGAGTATTTATCTAACCCGATTCTCTATTACGGACTACCATCTATGACACTACTTGTGGGTCTACTTTCTGGCTTGTATCCTGCACTTACCATTACTCGTTACAACCCATCTGCCATTATTAAAGGCAATCTGCAAACTGGTAGTGGCAAAAATTTGCTGTCTCGAATCCTGCTTATTTTTCAATTTTCAACGTCTATTGTTTTGATTTCTGTTGTCATTATCACACAGCAACAAATCAACTATATGAAAGAAATGGATTTAGGCTTCGAACCAGAACATGTTATTGCAATAAATAACCTTAGTGGCTCTCAAAAACAAGGCTACTCCACCATTAAACAAGAACTTTTAAAAATGCCTGAGATAAGCTCAGTTAGTGCATGCCTCCATCTTCCCGGAGGTGGAGCAAGTGGCCAAATATTTCGCCTTTATGGTAGTGATGCTAAAAACACAAAAAAATTTGATGAATATCGTGTCAGACCCGATTACTTTAAAACACTAGGTATACAATTTATAGAAGGAACAGAATTTAAAGACAGTCAAGTTGAACATTGCAGAGGAATCATCTTAAATGAAGCAGCTATAAAATACCTGGGTGTTGATGATCCTTTGGGCAAATTAGTTTGGTTTCATGAAGCAAAATATGAAATTCAAGGCATTGTTAAAGATTTTCATTACGCCTCTTTACACGAAAAAATTTCCCCTTTAATGTTTACCTGCTTCAAACACATTGGGAATATCAACTTTGTATTGCTTAAGGTAAAAACCAATGATATAAGTATTTTATTATCAAAAGTAAAAGAGATCTTTAAAAAGATCGATCCCTCAAGAACGAATTATCACCTATTTATCGATGACATCTGTCGTGATCGCTATCAGCAGGAAGAAAGGTCACAAACACTCACAAGCTACTCGTCTGTACTCTCCATTTTATTAGCATTACTTGGCCTATATGCGCTTACACTATTTATTGTGCAAAAACGTACAAAAGAGATTGGTATTAGAAAAGTCAGCGGTGCAAGTGCATTACGAATAACGACATTATTCTTTTCTACTTTTGCAAAATGGCTAGGTCTTGCCTTTATCATCTCCATCCCAATATCGTGGTATATAATGAATCGATGGCTGGAACAATTTGCTTACAAAACACAAATCGGTGTCTTTCCTTTTCTATTTTCAGGCCTACTAACCGCACTGTTTGCTTTACTCGTTGTTGGTGTACAAACCTGGAAGGCTGCCAATCAGAATCCTGTAGATTCGTTGCGGAGTGAGTAATTATACCGATACTTTAAATTTATCTTTAAATAAAAAACCTTAGAAATTTATCTAAGGTTTTTTACTTCCTGGATGTGGCCTTTTCGCTTTTTATGCTTTCCTCTTTCCTCCTTCAGCTTAAATATTACACAACATAAGATCATTGATTAATTTTTCTTATGTTTGACCTCATTTTAATCACACACCATTTAAAGTAAGCATAATGATTCATACTTTATTCAAATTAAAAACAAAACTCGGTATATTAGTTATCTCGAGTATGCTCTTATCAAGTTGCGGGGTTATCATTGGGGGAAGCAAATATTACGCGCATGTAACGGTTGAAAATCATCCCAAAGCCGTTATTTCATACGATGGCAATGCAAAAGGAATAGGGGAAGCTGACTTTTTAGCACCCAGAAAAGATGCCGATTCGTTCTCCATTACGGTAAAAGAACCTGGTTGTGATGAACAAGTTTTCGATTTTACTGAAAAAAGTTTTCGAGGATGGACACTGGTCGGAACACTCGTAACCTGGACAGGAACCATTGGTGGTATACCTGTGCCTTGGGGTTTAATTGTAGATGGTGCATCCGGCTCATTCTGGAAACCCAACGTTTATGAAAGTGGCGTATCGAAAATAAATTACAAAAACTTCCACTACAGTCTCAACTACACAGGCTGTCCGGATAAATACAATGGTCCTATTCTCAAAACAAAAGCAGAAAGACTGACTGAGCTAAAAAGACTATTGGATGAAGGGATATTAACTCTGGAAGAATTTAATGCAGAGAAAAAGAAAATTCTAGCCGAATAAAATATTTTTTAAACCATTATCCCGGTTGCGACCTCAACTGGGATAATGTTCAAGATAAATGCGGATTCCCTCCTCAAAAATCATTAATTCCATCTGATTCACATAAATCTCTTTTATACACTCTGATAATTGAAAAGAAATTGCTAATATTATGGTATTAAGCTCGACTTGAAAAGTCTGGGGTATTCCCCACTCACCCCATCCTTAGTAAAATCGTTTACACCACTAAACAATTTGAAAACCCAGTAATATGAGCATTAAAATCTATAGTATTATCAAAGCAACAGGAAAGTACATTCCATCGACAATTGTAAAAAATGAAGATTTCCTTAGCAATGACTTTTATGACACCTATGACAAGAAGAGTGAGAAATCAAATCAGGAAATAACCCGGAAATTTGAAGAAATCACAACAATCGCAGAGAGACGACATGTTGCGAAAGACCTGGTTGCATCTGACATTGCTTTTTTTGCTGCTGAAGATGCCATTCAAAGTTCAAAAATTGATAAAGAAGAATTGGATTATATTATCGTTGCTCACAATTTTGGTGACGTGAAACACGATAACAGAAAGTCTGATCTTGTTCCCAGTTTGGCCGCACGTGTCAAGCATAAACTAAAGATTAAAAACCCCAACTGCATTGCTTACGATTTACCTTTTGGATGTCCGGGCTGGTTACAGGCAACCATTCAGGCAGATTATTACATCAAATCAGGCGATGCAAAACAAATACTGGTCATAGGGGCTGATGTCTTGTCCCGAATTTCTGATCCCCATGATAGAGACAGCATGCTTTATGCCGATGGTGCAGGCGCTGTTATTTTGGAAGGAAAGGAAAGTGATACCCCAATCGGCATACTGGCACACAGCACCCGATCGGATACCTATCAGTTTTCAGAAATGTTATATATGGATACCTCATTCAATCCCGATAGCGAGCATAAAGATGCCTTATTTTTGAAGATGAATGGTCGTAAATTATACCAATACGCTCTAACAACTGTTCCTCAAGCCATACAAACCTGTCTTGAAAAAAGCAAAACGCCGCTAAGTGAGATCAAAAAGGTCTTGATTCATCAAGCCAATGGGAAAATGGATGATGCCATATTAAAACGCTTATACGCCCTTTATGATATACATGAATTACCCAAAGATATCATGCCCATGACCATTTCGTGGTTAGGGAACTCTTCGGTTGCAACGGTGCCAACCCTGCTGGATCTGATCCTAAAAGATGAGCTAAAACCTCACACAATTAAAGCCGGCGACAGCATTGTTTTTGCATCAGTAGGTGCAGGAATGAATATCAATGCCATGGTTTATAAAATGTAAAGGTCGACACGGTCAGCTTGAAATTGACAATTCTTTTTGTTTCCCCTCCTTTACCAAGAGGAGTATTCTAGAATATAAAAAAGCCAACAAAAGTAATTTTGTTGGCTTGATATAAGATAGTTTTAAATTCTAATTCTCTTCTCTAAAGAACAGCTTGTAGAAACTCATATCGCGAGCAGCATCGTACCCTTTCTCAAGAAACTTGCGCTGGCCGTGAATGTAAACATGAAAGTTTTTATCCAATTTCAAGACTTGTTTGAAGAAACGCTGCTCGCCTTTTACGGCATCCTTATTGATATTAAATTCAGCATTAATATCGTTATCGTGCTCGCTTTGGTAATAGTTCTTGTATTCGTCAAAGGCATTCATAACCTCAGGTTGTTCAATCACTTCACGCTTAAACAAATCCTCATTAAACTCTTTTTTATCCTTAAAGAAGTTTATCGATTTATTCATTAAATCAATCTGATCAGCCTTGGCAACCTCATTTTCATCGTTGTAAACTTCTCCTATAAATCCCTTACACATTTCAAGATAATTCTGAGTGTGATAGAAATCATCTTCACGAAGTTTCAAGTTTAAGAAATCCTCTTTCCAATATAGGGCTTCGTTATTTTTATTGGTTTTATCAACAATACAAACCTTGTAGCCGTTCTCTTTTTCGGTATTGAAAATCAAACATCCCTTATCCAGTTTTTTGATATTGATACCACTCTCGCAGCCCAATTCGAAATTTTCCTGATTCTGATAAACCTTTAGGAAAGTATCCTTATTTTCTGATTTAAATATACCTAAAGCATCGCAAACCTCCCCATCGACAATACAACCCGAGAAAGCAACCAAATAAAACTCACCGCCCTTTATATTGGGATGATTCGATTTATCGTAAAGGTGCATGGCAATATTCACCGATTGATCGTAAAAACTGTCGTTATCTTCAAAGAATTCGGTAGCAAAGCAATACACCTCATTCATGCTCAATCCGGCTTCGTGCTGAAAGTTATAGAACTCTTCCTTATTAAAAGCCGACAAAAAATATTTCAACAGAATATCTCTGACATCATCATCTTCCAACTGTATCCCTTGCTTCGAAAGTTTCAAAGTTTCTTCATGATGCTTGTTACCTACATTATGAACCACTATTCGGTCCAGATTTATATCATCGAAATTAAACATGCTTATTCTTTTATTTATTCTAATTTGATTTCTGTTTCAATCGAATCATCAAAAAAATGATTCGAAAGAGAGCGTAAAGATACTGACTTTTATGGCTGATAAATACGCATTATGCCTTGATATCTGAAAAAACGAATAGAAATTCTAGTTGGGATTTCTCACACTTACATTCGCTTTGGTTTTTAGAATGTAATAATTTTGATATGAGGTCTTGACAACAGCAACGATAGGAATCTCACGATTTATTTTCCCTCCCTTGGGAATACTAAATTTAAAAACGGCTTTTCCTTTTTTCGTTTCCAATTCACTCATGTGTGAATTCACCTTTACAGGAAGAGATTTACCATTGATCAGGCTGCCAATATAAAACTGCACATCTCTGAACTTTTTATCCAGACTCAACTCCAGCATATACATGCTTGATTCTCTAAGGAGATTAACATGCTTAACTTGTATTTGAGGCTCTGTTTTTTGCTTACCGGTATTTGAGAATTCTTTCAAGCCTGTACACATCATGTTGTTTTCAAAATCCATTTCAGATTTTAACTTGCCATCTTCCCAATATTTTTTTTGAGGTCCCTGTTTTACCCCATTCCGATAGGTGGTTAAGCGGTACAGACGTCCACTTTTATAAAACCACTTAACTTCCCCATCTTTTTTCCCATCCACATAAGGAATTTCATATTGTTTTTCGCCTGTTTCATAAAAGGTCATGCTAACCCCCACCTTCTTATTATCCTTATAATTGACAATAGATTTCAGTTTTCCATTGGGGTATTTGTATCTGACTTCTCCATTGATGTTTTTTGAATCCGTCGAACTGGAATCGACCGAAAAAGATTGCTCAACAGCGTCATCTTTTTTAGAAAATTTCTCAAGGATAAAATCACAAGAGGATAAAATAAAAATGGATAATACGAGTAATGTTAATTTCATTTTAGGGGCTTTATATTTTGTTTAAACTTCTACAACTTCATCCAATTTTCCATACAGGATAAAGGCACTTACCTTTTTATAATTCATTTGCTGAAGCAGCTTTTTATAAGCGCCAACCTGACGAATATGCGCTTTTTCTTTATTCTTCCCAAACTTATAATCAATCACAATGGCTTCATCCCCTTTCACAATCACCCTATCGGGGCGTAAGGTATTGCCTTCTCCCAATAGAACATCCCGCTCATTTATCACACGCCAGTCTTTCGAAAACCAGGATGCAATTTGAGGCTTACTGAACAGATCCTGAACCATCAGCCTGACCTCGCTTGCCTGCAATTCATCCAACTTTCCTTCGAATTTCAGTTGAGCCAATGCCTCATCAAGATCTTCAGCATAACGAATATTCTGAAACAAGACATGCAAAATATTCCCTCTATTTATGGGGGCAAAACTATCAATAGACGCCGCCTCTGAAAAGTCGAAGTAATCTGCAGCATGCGATCGCAATTTCAACCGGTCATCCAGCATAGACGCCGGATATTCAAGTAATCGGGGCACCTCTTCGTAGCTCTCCTCAACCCGCTCTTTGGTCGACAAGACTCCTAATTCAAAGCATTTATTCTCATCGTCCCAATACGAATTGATATGGATGATTTTATTCGATCCAAATTCGTCAGAATACGTGTTGGCATTCTCGAAGATGTGATACAACAAATGACTCACCTTCGAAAACTTGTCTCCCATAGGTAAGGGCGAATAACAAACCAGAACCTCCTCAGCCCGGGTGGTTGCGACATACAAGAGGTTTAAATTATCGATATAAGCCTGAAGTTTTTCGGCAAAATATTCTTTATAATATATGGTCTGCTTTAAATCAGAACCATAACGAATGGGCAAGACATCAACTCGATTAAAACCTTCCAGTTCGGGTTGACACCAAAGAATTTTTGTGTGCTTCACATCATCCAAATCCCAATCGCAAAATGGCAATAAAACCGCCTTAAATTCCAAACCTTTCGATTTGTGGATGGTCAGTATCCGAATGGCATCCTGATGATCGGATACCGATATCACTTCCTTTTCCTTTCTCTCTTCCCAATAATCAATAAAGGAATTCAGGTCGGGAGAATCGCTACGCGTAAAACTCAGAACCAAATCCTGAAAAGCCTCCAGATAAGGAAAATCTGAAGCCCGCTTATTCAAACCAAAAATAGCAATCAATTGCTCTACTAAATCGAAAAGCGCCTGACGTTTCAGGAATGAAATATTTTCGACAAACTCATGGGGAAACAAACCTTTAAATACATCTTCAGGATCTTCGCTTTGCGCAAAAATATCATCCAAATTATCAGGTGTCTCATTTTTTAAATACAGGCGATACTCCTGAAGCAAATAGGCCAGATTGATCTGATCTTCCGGATAAATGAAATACCTCAATAAATGGGTCAAAAAGCTAATCACCGAATTATTTTTAAGGTAGAGCGAGTCATTTGAAATGACATTGTAGTTGACCCCTTCTTTGGCCAAACCCGAGTTTCGATAAGTCATGAGTGTGTTTGCAATCCGCGCACCCTCACGCCCGTTACGAACCAGAATGGCCATATCACCCGCCCTGTAACCTTTAGCTTGTATCTCTTCAATTTGAGCGGGCAATTGTTCCAATACCTTTTCGGTCCACTTCTCACCCTTCTCAACCTCAATCATATTGGCTCTCACATAGCCCGGGCATTTATCATCTCCTCCGGGAAAATCCTGATAAACGTCAGCGTAAGCATTTAGTATGCGCGCACGCTCCACATTTAGCCTTTCTTCCAATGCCGGCGGAATATCTGCATTATAATCGTTCTGTAAAGCCTGAGAGGCTATAGCATACAATGCATTATTAAAATTGATAACATTCTTCGAACTTCGCCAATTTTTGTCCAAAGTCAGGCCATTCACACCTTGATCTTTAAAGTCAACATCCAACTGTTCGGCCAGGAGTTTCCAATCGCCATTTCGCCAACGATAAATCGATTGCTTAACATCGCCTACAACCAAAGAGCGATTGTCCTCAGCCAACGAATTCCCAACCAATGGACGGAAATTATCCCATTGCATTGAAGAGGTATCCTGAAACTCATCAATCATGAAATGCTTGTACACATTCCCGATCTTCTCATACACAAAAGGCGTGTCGTTGGTTCCAATAATACTTCGAAGCAAACGGGAAGCATCTGACAATAAAAAAAGATTCTCATCCTCGGTAAAGGACTTTATCTTTTTAGAGATATCCGTCAGGATACCCAGGGTATAGATATACTTAAGTGTTTTATCGGTTGAGAAATAGAGCTGACACTCGTTGTCAAAATATTCAACCGCATTTTTCAACAAATCACCCAAGCCTGATGAATAAGCCGAAGACACGGCCGCTTTTATATCAGCACTCGCTTTAGCAGTCGTCCATTTATCCGGATTATCAATAGCTGCCAAAACACGGGCTCCGGGTTCAACCATTTCACCCGCTTGCAGTTTATAAAAATAGTTTGCAAAACCCGATTTCCCATAAGAAAAATCAGTTAGACTCAATCCCTGATTTTCGATCAAATAAACAGCCCTGCTCCCTATCTCTTTTAGTGTATTTTCAAATTCGTCCTTTATTTGTTTTAATCCTTTTCGATAGGCATTTAAGAAATTCTTATCCGATAATTTTTCAATCAAAACCTGATCGAAATTCATGTAATCCTCTTTGAACACCTCGGTACCGACTTCGAGAATATCATTCTTAAAATTCCAGGTCTTTCCCTCCCTTATCTTCGATTCGGCAAAATCAGACAACCAGGATCGCAATTGAGCATCTTCATCCACATCGAGAAACAAAAGATCAACCACTTCGTTTAAAACCTTACGTTGATCGAGCTCAATATTAAAACCCATCTGCAAACCAATTTCCCGGGTAAACGAGCGGACAACTTTTTGGAAAAAACTATCGATAGTCGTGACTGAAAATCGACTATAATCGTGTAATAAACGGTTTAAAATTTCTTTTGCTTTAATCTGCAAGGCAGCTTTATCAAGCTGATTGATTGTCATCAATTCTTTGGCATAGGGGGACTTCTCGCCTTTCGAAAGAATATAAATCTCCTTTAAAATTCGGGATTTCATTTCATCAGTCGCCTTATTGGTAAAGGTTACTGCCAAGATGCTTCGATAATTTATGGCTTCCTCAAAAACCAGCTTCAAATATTCTCTGGTTAATGTATAGGTTTTCCCCGATCCGGCCGAGGCTCGGTATATATTTAATGATGACATAGTCGTTCTAATTTATCCCGAAAATACAATTTTTAAGCTAGCTTAACAGTAAGAACAAAGATGTTTTTTATTTTAGTTTACGGCCTTATTCCGACAAGAAAGGCAATCGATAAGCTTCGAAAATAAAAAGCCTCTTGAGTCGAAACGCAAGAGGCATGTATTAATTTGGCAGATTTTATCTAAAACTTATAAGATAAACCAATACCCAATACTTCTTTAAATTGAACTTTAACACCTCTGTTTACACCCTCTTTATCCACATATTGTACGTCATCATCGTAAACCAATGTTGTGTTGATGGAAGCTGTTAAAAATTTATTCACCTTCATATTGATCATCAAATCCCAATTCACATCAATATTTCCGAAAGACTCTGAATAGGCTGTAAATAAATCTAAAGTACTTTTTAAATCCACATTTTTAGCCACGGTCTTCTTCAAGACCATTTTTGCCAGAGCACCAAACTCATATCTTATTTTATCCCCCGGATCGACTCCAAAAGCGCCTGCATCCGATAAATCTTCATCATTTACAAAGGTTGTTTTTCCCGTTACAGGTGATAAATAAGCTGAGAAAATCTCATTGGGCTTATAGTCCATACCCAGAGAAAGTAAAAGATATGCTGGTGCCATGAAATTGGATACTTTTTGATCGGGATCACCTTCATTTTTGCCGTAGTTATATCCCTTTGCAAACTGAGTTTTAAAATCTAATAATGCCGTATAATACCATTTCTTACTCGCCTGATGTCCATATTTGGTTACAAAATCAATTTTATCGATGCTTTTACGAGTTCCCTCATCACCTTGCTTCAAAAGACCATATTCCAGGTTCAATGTGTTATCCCAGGCATTTTTAGCTTTGGTGTAATTGGCAAATAAATTCAGTTGTGCATTAGTTGATATCGCATTATCCCCACCGCCAGACCAGCTGCTTAAAGACGTTTGCGAAAATGATAATGAAGCCATACCCCCTTTTTTCCAGTAGCTGGTATCTTGAGCCTCTTGTGCACTCGCATTTAAACAGATAAGTGCCATAAATACAAAAAGTAATTTTCTAATCATTGTATCTCGTTTTTTAATTAATAATCTGACCTATGAACATACTAAATTAATTTATTTTGTTTAAAAATAAGCACAGCTCTTATCAAAAAGTCAATATTGCGCTTCATAATTTTAATAAGTACATTTGCAGATTCAAAATGAAGGAGAAAAAGAAATGACAAAGAAAGTAGTAATTGGATTGTCAGGTGGTGTTGATTCAAGCGTAGCTGCCTATTTGCTAAAAGAGCAAGGCTACGAGGTTGAGGCACTATTTATGCAAAACTGGAACGACACGGTCGGTTTGAAATCAGAAGAGTGTCCTTTTGACGAGGATATTCTGTTTGCACAAATGGTGGCTAAAAAATTGGATATTCCATTCCATTTTGTTGATTTAAGTAAGGAGTATCGCGCTCAGGTTATTGATTATATGTTCTCGGAGTATGAGCAAGGTCGCACACCAAATCCTGATGTGCTTTGCAATCGTGAGATTAAATTTGATGTCTTCCTGAAAAAGGCTCTTGAGCTTGGAGCTGACTATGTGGCCACAGGACATTATTGCAGAAAAGAAACCAAAATAATAGATGGGAAAGAAGTCTACAGCCTTTTAGCTGGTGTTGATAACAATAAGGATCAGAGTTATTTCCTTTGTCAGCTTTCGCAGGAACAGCTATCAAAAGCCATGTTTCCAATTGGAGAGATTGAAAAACCTGAAGTTAGAGAGATAGCCCGAAAAGCGAAATTAGCATCAGCTGAAAAGAAAGACTCACAGGGTATCTGTTTTGTTGGTAAGGTTGATTTACCTATTTTCCTGCAACAGAAACTTAAAGCTAAACCCGGTGTAATTGTAGAAGTTCTTGCAGAAAACGCACACAGACTTTTACCTAAATCAGAGGATTTAGTAGAGTTGGCAAAACCCTATAAATTCAGAAGACACCATGGGAAAAAAGTGGGTGAACACAATGGTGCTCATTTCTTTACTGTTGGTCAAAGAAAAGGTTTAAACGTAGGCGGAAAGGCGGAACCCCTTTTTGTTATAGGAACTGATGTAAAAGAGAATATTGTTTATACAGGTATGGGACACTCTCATCCACTGTTGATGCGTAGAGCTCTGTTTATCTCAAAAGAAGAGACTCACTGGATTCGTCCGGATTTAATGCCAACCGAAGAGTGTGAACGACGCTACGACATTAGAATTCGTTACCGTCAGCCCCTTCAAAAAGGAACCATTTATTTTAAGAAAGAAGGCTTATATATTCTTTTCGATGAACCCCAACGTGCAGTTGTTGCAGGACAATTTGCAGCATGGTACGATGGTGATGAACTAATTGGTTCCGGTCCTATTGACGGGGAATAAGCACAAATTCATATACTATAAAAAACGGGCTGTTTCAGATGAAACAGCCCGTTTTTTTTATATCGAATCGATTAAGCTTCTTTTTGTTCAATAATGGCAAAAGGTAAACCGACAATTGCGTCATAATCTTCACCCGCCTCCATCATATCCTCATCATCCTCTTCGAAATACCAGTTGATAGAAATCTTATTACCGCGATTGGAAATTGTTTCAAGCTTTCTGAAAAAATCCAAAATACACTTTGATGAACTCGTATTAAAATACTCCAACTTCATATGAACAATCGTGTCCGTTTTTACTTCCTGTGAATATGTATCCAACCATTCCATCAATGGAATATAAAATTCCAATGAGTTTTCAGGAATTGAACGTCCCTCGAGTAATAATTCGCCTTTTTCAGCATCGAATATTACTTTTGGTGTTTTTGAAGTGCCTTCTATAATTAAAGTATCCATAAAAGAATATCGTTATTTTTTGACTAAATTTTTACAGTTAGAACCAGGAAAAAATTATCACCTTCGGTTCGTTTCGAACAATATTTAAGCTTATTCCCACTTTTTCTTATCATATTTATGATACCCAAACCACCACCACCTTTATCAGAAAAATGCTTATTAGACAACACTTTCCGATATAAAGCATTAAGATCCTTAGTACCCATGGAGTTTGTGTGATCGATATAATCCGTGAAAACTTTGAGTCTTTCAATCTTAATAAAGTTTGCCGATATAATTTCCACACCATGATCAACAGTATTAAAAATTATACAACCATAACTCTTAAACGTATTATCAATCTCAAACCTCTCCCCATGATGGTAGAGGTTTTGAACCAATTCAATAAAAATATTCAGGATTTTCTTTCGCTCTCTTAAAGGAAATTTCTTTTCGTCCATAATGGCTTCAATCTTCTCCAGAATTTTAGTCACCCGCTCTGTGCCAACACTCCCTTTATAATAAAAAAGGGTGTTTTCGCTCACATTCTCGGCAAACCACTGGTTAAGATTAAAACTCATTGAAATATCTTTATATTAAACGATGTCTTCTCAACAAATATAATAAAATAGGAAAAAGATTAGTATCTGGCTTCTTATCTTTCTGATTCTTTTCTGCTTTTATAATTATCCTTTTTGCTTCCTGAAAACATCGTATATTTCTGAAACTTACACTCCAATGAACCATTGAATAAAGTTACTTTACGAGATGGACGCAAACCAATGCTATCGAAACATTCTTTACCGTAGCTCAAAATCCATGCGTCATAACCTGAAAACTGATGCTTTAATCTCTCACCGATCATTGAATAAAGACCTTCTAAATCTTTAACTTTCAAACGTTCGCCGTAAGGTGGATTGGTAATTAAAATTCCTTTTTCTGCCGGAGGTATAAATTGTTGAAAAGGCATCACGGTCAGTTTAATTTTTCTTCTTAAACCTGCGTTGCGAATATTCTCTTCCGCGATCTCCATGGCCTTATCCGAGATATCACAACCAATGATTTTGCCATCAAAATCAATTTCTGTCTCTTCGTTATAGATGTCATCCCAAAGATCCTGATCAAAATCAGCCCACTTTTGAAAGCCAAATTCTTTACGATATAAACCAGCTGGAATATTATATGCAATCAGAGCAGCTTCGATCAATAAAGTACCCGATCCGCACATTGGATCAATGAAGTTGCTTTTCTTATCCCACTCAGACATTAAAATCATCCCGGCAGCCATGACTTCATTCAGTGGAGCGGCTGTTTCTGCAACACGATAACCTCTTTTGTGTAAGGATTCTCCTGAGCTATCTAAAGAAACAGTACAGGTATTTTTATCGATATGTACATTGACCCTTAAAGTTGGATTTACAACACGAACCGATGGACGATCTCCGGTTTTCTCATAGAATTGATCAACAATAGCATCCTTAACTCGATATGTTACAAATTTCGAGTGCTTAAAGTCTTCAGAACTAATTGTACTATCAATTGAAATCGTATCTTTTAAAGACAAATATTCACTCCAATCAATTTCCTGTATGCCTTTATACAATTCATCTGTATCTGCTGCAGTAAACTTGTATATCGGCTTAATAACACGAGTCGCAGTTCTTAAATGTAAGTTCGTTTTATACATTAATGCCTTGTCACCGACAAAACTTACTGCACGCTTTAATATTCTAATCTCTTCAGCGCCTAAATTTTCCAATTCCTGAGCCAATACTTCCTCTAAACCATGAAAGGTTTTTGCAATCAATCTAAACTTTCCCGAATCTGTTTTCAAAACTAATGTTATTAATTATACCCTTTTGATAGACGATTAATCTATTTGCTTAATACGAATATAGACCATCTCTAATTTACGCTTACAAAAATAGTCTTTAGCTTATAAAAACAGCTATTTTCAGGTCTTTTTAAATAAAAAAAGCCGGAAAAATATCCGGCTCTTCATCTAAAACGTAATTTTCTACTTCAAATATGTCTCGTACTCCTTAGAGTTATCAAGTATTTCAAGAGCTTTATCTAATATCTCATTCTTCTGATTCACTATTTGATAATACTCAGCTCCATCCCATAAATCTCTTGCAATAAGGGCTTTCAAATGAACTCGAAGATGTTCTTTCACTGCCATATACTCTTCTTCGTTATGTTCCACCTTAGCTTTATCGCCTTCGGCAACCAAATCGTTAAGCATTTCCTCAGTAATAACAAAGGACTTATTGAAACTCTCAAAATCAGGATATTTGGCTTTAAGCTTATCCCTGTTATTATCCATATAAGTCAAAACAAAAGGATAAAGAACATTCTTTCTAGCTAGCAAATTAAAGTATTTGAAATTAGCCGTTGTATCAATAGGCACAAATACATCGGGCATAATAGCACCGCCACCATAAACCAAACGCTGCTTAACCAATGTTTTATATTTTAACGAATCGGCTAAATGAATACTATCCTGATTGATCATCTCACCAGTTTTATACCTGTTGAAAATATCCATTCTATAATCCATCAAACCATTATCATAGGGTTTTTGAATACAACGACCAGTCGGCGTATAATAATGAGCTGTTGTCAATCGAATCATCGATCCGTCCGACAAAGGAAACTGGCGCTGAACCAAACCTTTCCCAAATGAACGGCGACCTACAATTAAACCTCTGTCCCAGTCCTGAATTGCTCCGGAAACAATCTCGGAAGCCGAAGCTGATCCTTCGTCTATCAGAACAATAACTCTTCCATCTTTAAAAGCCCCTGCATCTGTTGAAAGGTTATCGTGACGTTGGGATTTTAAACCATCGGTAAACACAATCAGTTGATCTTTATGAAACAGCTGATCGACAATCTTAATGGCTGCAGTCATATAACCACCCCCATTACCTCGCAGGTCAAGAATAAGATCCTTCATTTTTTGCTCTTTCAATTTTAAAAGAGCTTCCAAAAACTCATCTGCAGTTTTGGCTGCAAAACGATTTAGTTTGATGTAACCAACATGCTTATTTATCATGTATGAAGCATCAAGACTGTAGATTGGAATATCATCGCGAACAATTAGGAAATCAAGCAATTCTTTTTCCCCTTTACGTTGAATCGCTAAATTAACCTTTGTGCCTTTATCACCTCTTAATTTTTTGAATACATCGGTATTTTTCATCCCAACACCAGCAACCAACTCATTATCTATCTTGATAATTCTATCACTCGCTCTTAAGCCTGCCTTTTCTGAAGGGCCGCCAGGAATGGTTGCAACAACCATCAGGGTATCTCTCAAAATATTGAACTGAATACCAACGCCACTAAAACTTCCCTGCAAAGGCTCATTCATGGCTTTCACTTCATCTTTACTAATATAAACTGAGTGAGGATCCAGTTCTGCCAGAACTTTTATAATTGCATCTTCGGTCAACTTCTCAAGACTAACACTATCAACATAGAAAGCATCAACCAAAGCGATTAAATTCTGATATTTAATGGTCTGATCTCTGACTTCTTGCGCCTGTATTTGCGAAAAACCTAAAACAATAAAGAGTAATAAAGTAAATACAGATTTACTAATGGTAGAATTCAATAATCTCATATATTTTTTTTGTTTATTTAGACTTCAAGTAAAGTAAAACGAAAGATACAATCTTTTTGTAAACATCACTTAGCCTAGATATTGAAATATCAGGCCTTTTAGAGAAAAATAACATTTTGCAGGCTAACACTTATGTCAAAGCAAAAAAAAAGGCTACCCTTTTTAGGATAGCCCTTGAAATATTATTCCCACTCAATAGTTGCTGGTGGTTTCGAACTGATGTCGTACACCACTCGATTAACCCCTTTAACACCATTGATGATCTTATTAGACACTTTTGCCAAAAATTCGTATGGTAAATGCGACCAGTCTGCTGTCATTCCATCGGTTGAACTTACAGCACGAAGAGCAACAACACTCTCATAGGTTCTCTCATCACCCATCACACCTACTGACTGTACCGGCAACAACATCGCTCCCGCTTGCCAAACTTCATCATACAAACCATCTTCCAACAATCCTGAGATATAGATATGATCAACTTCTTGCAGGATACGAACTTTCTCAGCCGTGATATCGCCTAAGATACGAATTCCCAAACCAGGACCTGGAAAAGGATGACGGCTAATGAACTTATCTTCAAGCCCCATGCTTCGACCAACACGACGCACCTCATCTTTAAATAACAACTTCAATGGCTCAACCACTTTCAGTTTCATATAATCAGGCAATCCACCAACATTGTGATGCGATTTAATGGTTTGTGAAGGCCCACCTGTTACTGAAACTGATTCAATAACATCAGGATAAATTGTCCCTTGTCCCAACCATTTTGCATTTTCAATTTTATGTGACTCGTCATCGAAAACTTCAACAAAAGCATTACCAATAATCTTACGCTTTGCTTCCGGTTCAGTTACGCCAGCCAATGCTGAAATAAATTTCTCGCCAGCATCAACTCCAATAACGTTTAAGCCTAAAGTTTCGTATTTCTTCAATACATCTGTGAACTCATTCTTACGTAACAAGCCATTATCAACAAAAATACAGTATAGATTTTTACCGATTGCCTTATGCAATAACATGGCCGCAACAGTTGAATCAACACCTCCTGATAAACCTAAGATAACTCGATCATCACCCAACTTCTCTTTTAACTCGGCAACCGTTGTTTCCACAAAAGCATCCGGAGTCCAGTCTTGCTTACAACCACAAATATCAACAATGTAATTTTTCAACAAAGTTGTTCCTTCAGTACTGTGATAAACCTCAGGGTGGAATTGAATACCATAAGAAGTTTCACCTTCAATAGCAAAAGCAGCATTCTCAACATCAACGGTACTAGCAATCACCTTGTAGTTATCCGGCATGCGCTCAATGGTATCACCATGTGACATCCACACTTGCGAATTCATACTGATGCCTTTCAACAGCTCGTTCGTATTATCAACAGAAGTCAGGTTTGCACGCCCATATTCTCTCTTGTTTGATGCCATAACTTCCCCACCAAAACAGTGAGCCAAATGCTGAGCACCATAACAAACACCAAGAAGTGGTAACTTGCCTTTAATTTCTGATAAATCTGGAATTGGAGCATTTTCTTCGCGAACCGAGAATGGACTTCCCGAAAGGATCACACCTTTAATACTATCATCCAATTTTGGAGGATGGTTGTAAGGATGAATTTCGCAATAAACATTTAATTCGCGAACACGTCGAGCAATCAGCTGAGTGTACTGCGAGCCAAAGTCAAGAATCAAAATCTTTTCTTGCATAATCTTTTAAATATATGAGGTTGTTTAGCTTCTCTATTTGGCGTACAAAGATATACAATTCATCAGCATTAAATAATTATTATTTCCGATTGTTATAACAATTTTTGATTTAATGTGATTTTTAAATCCCTAACAAAGCTCAAGCCAAATAAAAAGCCCCTTTACATGATTATGCAAAGGGGCTCAATGTCTTTTAAAATAGCTTATTTAAACTTCTTCAATAATTTCTTTACAGCATCCTTATGGATGGTAACACCCATCATTTTAAGTTTTACGTAATCTTCATGGAAGAAATAATAACCAAATTCAGGTGATTTCTCATCGATATTACGAGATCCTGAACTGGAATCTTTAATCAAGTACCAATCTTTGCCGTCTTTATCAACATAGTAACCAATCAAATGCATGCCATGATCATCCGTAGTTGTACCGTTTGAGAATCGGAACTGACGCGCATCTTCTGTAATATATTCCGATGGAATATCGAAAGAAGGAATCATTGCACAATTGGTTGTACGTAAGAAACCAGCCTCAGAAACATCACCACCAATACTCATGGTATACCCCTCGCGAACAGCAGACTTAATTGCATCCATATAAACATCAAGAGGTACATTATAGTACTCTTTTGAATGCCACCAGTTATCAGTTACCTTGTATTCAACTTGCTGCCAATATGGCTCCTGCTTGTATGAAAGCAACTCGATATAATCATCCGGGTTTAACTGTAGATAGTCTTTTAAATAAGTTTGAGGTGTATATTCTTTACCTTCAACTGTAAATTTAGTTGGAGGCACACCAATGTAATGATTCATAATAGACTTGATGGTAGCAATTGCCTCTTCCTCATTCCAAGCGTTACTTTTCTTAAGGAATTTTAAATAAGCCAACATCTCATTGTACATCTTCTCATGAGTATGGAATTTACGACCATCTTTCAAGCCTGTGTACTCCGATTGAGGTACCACACCATAAATTTTCCACATGCGAGCAACCGAATTTCCTTCTGATCCCTGACCAAATTCAGAATCGCCTCTCTCTTTTACAAAACGACGAGCTTTCTCAACATACTCCCAGTACACAGTGTATATTTCAGAAATATCAACCTTCTTTTTATGAAGACGATAAACTTCTGACTCGTAAAATGACGTTGTTGAAAAACACCAACATGTACCTGTATTTCCTTGAGAAATGGTTGGAAGTGCCCACTGTATATTATTTTTATACAAGCTGATATCATTCGGTAGATCATAAGATGACTGATCCATGAAGAAACGCTTATCTACTTCTTTATTTTCCAATTTAGCATCAACGTTTCTGATATCCTTAAGGATAGAGTTTTGGTAGTAACCTGGCTCATACTCTTTAAAAATCGATTTGTCTTTTTTTTGCTGAGCAAAAGCACTAACGCAAACCGTCATGGTCAGTGCTGATAATAAAATTCTTTTCATTTTTAATGTGTTGATTAAATTTCCTGAAAGCCTAAAGGTAGAAAAAATATAATTTGTGACTCATGACAAACAGAAAATTACTCACTAGCTTTAATCAGTCCTACTAGAAAAAGTTTATTGAGAGAACCAATCAGAATATAAAAAATGCACAGCTCTACCGAACTGTGCATAGTAATTACATACTTATTCTTTAGCTATTATTTAACAACCAATCGTTTCGAAAAGTTTATATCATCACCTTTTACGACAACTAAATACATACCAGATTCAAGACCTGAAACATTCATGCGTTTTGTATAGTCACCCACACAATTTAGTTCTTTAGTTGAAGATACCAGACGACCATTTAAGTCGTAGATATAAATAGTCAAATCAACTTCTTGTTCAAGACTTAGAGAAAGATCAAAATATTCGCTTGCCGGATTTGGATAAATATTCACTTCATTTTCAATATTTTCATCCAATTCTAAACCTGACTTCACATACACAGATGAAACATTATGAACCAGATTCGATTTCGTTGCGTTATTCGAAGCCGTAATAGTTACTAAATCAATGTAAATATCATCACTATTCGAGCTGGCATCACATTGAAAACGAAACTTAGCATTGGCAGCAAAATTATACAGTGAAGCATCAAAACTTAAAGTCGCCACATAATAATTGTTGTTATCGAAATCAACTCCGCTAACAAAAGACGCCACTGTTTGCCATGATGAACCATCGAAATACTTCACAAAGAAATCTTCGTTCGTTTCCATACTATACGAATAGTAATAAAACTCAATATCAATCTGATTATAAGCTGTAATATCAAATGTAGCTGATGTCATTGCTGATGCGGTTCCGCTATTATCCTGTAAATTGACAGAATATGAGCCCTGATATGATCTGATTCCGGAATACAAGCTAACATCACTACCTCCATCAATCCAATTATCCCATCCTGACTCAAAATCACTTGCAATAAGCACTTTTGAACTTGGTGCAGACTTGGTGGTTACACTTAACTGAGTTGCCGCTGATGTGTTACCAGCCTCGTCTTTAGCCATCACCTTCACGATATAAGTTGTAGAAGCACTCAATGAAGTAAATCCATAATTTGTAGAAGCTTGTGTTTCAACAAGAATATTGTCAAGATACACCTCGTAGGCCGTTACAGCCACATTATCAGTTGAAGCCGACCAGGAAACATCAAACCCTGTTTGACTCACATTTGCTACTGCTAGATTAGCAGGCACAGTTGGAGCCTGAGAATCAGGAGCAATTGTCTGAACATTAATATTTGCAGCGGCTGATGAATTACCTGCCTCATCTTTTGCAATTACCTTCACAGCATAAGTCGTTCCGGCGTTTAAAGAACTAAAACTGTAGGATTGAGACAACTGAGTGTTTACAAGAACATCATTTAAATACACCTCATAAGCCGTTACAGCCACATTATCAGCTGAAGCCGACCAGGAAATATCAAAGCTATTCTCAGTAATATTCGATGACACTAAATTTCCTGGAGAAGTTGGAGCCTGAGTATCAGGAGCAATTGTTTGAACATTAATACTTGCAGAGGTAGATGAATTACCTGCTTCATCTTTTGCAATTACCTTCACGGTATAAGTCGTTCCGGCATTTAAAGAGCTAAAACTATAAGCTTGAGAAGTTTGATTTGCAATAAGCACATTATTAAGATATACTTCATAATTTGTTACGGCAATATTATCAGTTGAGGCCGACCATGAAATATCAAAGCCATTCTCAGTAATATTCGATGACGTTAAATTTTCTGGAGTACTTGGAGCCTCAACATCCGGAACCTCTCCTCCACCATCAAATACATGCGAACCTAACCCCGTAAAAGTATCCTTTGCCAAAACATCCCACTCCGAAACACTATAGGTAACATTAGGGCTTTGGATGTTCGATTTACGACGCATGGTTTGATCTTGAGCGAAATAAGCTGAACCACCATCAAAATTACCAATAATATCAATCAAGACTCCATTTTTGAATAATCCAAGAGCATCGTTTCCATTAAAAGTCATCTCACCAACACCTCCGGTGTAATCAGCCTGACTCGTAATCTCAGCCACCGCTGAAGAATTGGCCGCTACAAAAACGTCCTGATTGGCTAAAGTTCCACTCAAAACCAATCCACCCGACCATAATCCGGCACCATTGGTCTGTTTCTTAATTGTGTAGGCTGACAAATCTACTGTAGACCCCGTAAAATTGGCTACTTCAAGCGCTTTATTATTCGATGAACCTTCGATATACTCTGAGAAAAATAAATCACCAGCGCCAGCACTCACATTTTCCCCTACAACTGTAATTTGGAAATTCTGAACTGCAGAAACCTGTCCATCACTGACAGATAGACCAACTGAATTTACACCAACATGAGCTGCTAAAGGTGTTCCGCTCAATACGGCTGAACCATTACCGTTATCGGTCAAGCTCAACCACGAAGGTAAACTGCTTGCTGAAAAACTTAAGTTATCATTATCAACATCTGTAGCAGTAATGTTATAACTGTAAGCTACATTTTCAGTAGCATCAACAACTACTGATGAAGTAAAAACAGGTGCCGAATTCGTCGGTTGGGTTCCGCCACAATCGAAAATCTCACAAACAAACTCAGGATGATCAATAAATGGGTTGCGATTATGTTGATATGAATAAACAACATTATTTCTTCTACGTTCCTCATCATCAACAGGGTCATTCAAGTGCCACTGAATAAGTGTTGATAAACGTGCTTGCGTAGGTTCTTTACTTACATTATCAAGATAAGCTTCTTGTAATTCCAAATCAGGCTCACCATCAAAACCTTCATAGCGAACTGTCATATACATCAACATTCGGGCAATATCACCTTTCACATCTGCTGGTGGCTCCCAAATCCAATCCACATCACTGGTATACGCCGGTGTGGCTCCATTATTCGTTCCTCCCTTATCGACATAAGGTGTAGGAGCCTCGTCGAAATTTCGATTATTTCGAGCCGAATTCGTTGACACATCTGCCGCACGAATATGATGCAAATCGGTTCCGGGTCCCTTTGTCGTCCCAAAATCCCCTCTTGATTTTGCCCAAACATGCTCTTTATTCCAACCATCAGCATTGTTGTATTCAGCTGCTGCATTGACAGAAAATTTTGAATAAATACACAGCACATTATCGGGATTATTAGGATCACGGTCGGCTCCCTTTAGGATATCCCACACATCAGTTGAAGTTGAACTATAAGGATACTCAGTATGTCCCTTAATAATATTATTTAGCGCACTCTTTAAAGCATCGCCACTCAAACCTGTTGCGGAATCGTAATACCCTTGAGGTATTTGTGCCATTAGTGCTGACGAAAGCAGCAACATCATAGCAAAGAATGAGAGTAAATTTCTTTTCATATTAGATTTTTTTAGTTAGTAAGTAGAGAGTGGATTATATAAAATATAGTTTAGTTTATTTTGGGGTTTTTAAAGTACACTATCTTCAACACTAAATCATTTCAACTGGCGGTATCTAAAATGATTTCTTACTACTAAACCTGGCAAAAATCCACATCAGAATATATTCCCTGTGTAATCACACGAGGAACAAATTCGCAAGAAACATTCATTAAAATACTTGGAAAAATAAAATACAAGATTTGGGGGATGTAGCTTATTCAGCCATCCAAAATCTACAGAGGTTGCTTAGTTTTGTTTTGTACTCTTATATCTAAAGACTATAGCATATTCAATATCAAAGAATGTAACATTATTTCATTCTGAACATCACGCCAATTGATTAAGTACAATACCAATTACTAATCCAGAATTATATCTTCTCATCTATAAGATTATATAATTCGTGAACGAGAATCGTCGGTTCGTAAAACTATAAGATTTTTTTGAAATTACACGCAGAATGCAAATTTTTTATTGCAGCGCAAAAACTTTTCCTTTACTTGCTAACATACAGCTTGTGAGGAATAGATCAAGTATTTAAGATTGAAAAAACATTTCCATCCTCTGCTAATTCAGTATTTGCAAAAACGTCTTTGGCTTCATTTAGATGACTTGACAAGTCATGAAATCGTGCTGAAAAATGACCAATCAATAATTTTCCAACCTCCGCTTCTTTGGCAATTCGTGCCGCTTGTTCTGCAGTAGAATGATAAGTCGATTTGGCCCGTTTTTCATCATCTTTCAAAAAGGTGGCTTCATGGTAAAGCAGATCGACCTGCTTAATTACAGGTACAATTCTTGGGAAATAGGCTGTATCCGTGCAAAATGCATAAGAACGAGGACGTGATGCTGCAAAGGTTAACTTAGCATTAGCAATCAACTCGCCTTCTTCAGTCAAATAATCATCCCCCATTTTTATTCCATGTCTGGCCTTAATTGGAATTTTATAAAAGTCCAACATCTCTTTTATAAGGTGGCGAGGACGCTGTTTTTCCTTAAATAAAAAACCTGCACACGGCATAGCGCCATGCCTCAAAGGAAAAGACTGAACGGTAAGTGCTGCATCTTCAAAAAGAGTTTGAATCTCCTTCCCAAAGATATTATGGAATATCAGTTTGAAACCCAATTTGGAGTCCAAAATATCAAGCTGAAAACGAATAATTTTCTCAAGCTTGGAATGGGCATAAATATGCAAATCATTTGTTCTTCCTTGCAAGGAAAAACTTGATATTAGGCCTATCAGACCAAAAAAATGATCGCCATGAAGATGCGATATGAAGATATGATTGATTCGAGACATGGGGACTCGAAACCTCTTTAATTGTATTTGTGTGCCTTCGCCACAATCAATTAAAAAAAACCGCTCAAGTACATTGAGCACTTGAGCGGTTGGGAATCTTTTTGAGGTTGGCAATGCAGAATTACTGCCTAAGATTGTTAATTCAAATTTCACTTACGATCTATATTAATGTTCAATCTCACTATTTCTCATAAAGGATTCAGCAACGCTCAAATCGTCTGAAACGTTAAGAACTGTATCCAACTGTGAAATAATAATCAGTTTTTCAACTGCAGGCTGCAAGCCATACAGAACAAATGTTCCATTAGCATTCTTACATAACCTATTGGCAACAAGAATGGCACTCAAGCCGGATGAATCACAATAAGTACAAGCATCCAAATTTAGAAGAATATTCTTTTCTCCTTCTGAAAAAATCAAAACCAATTTTGATTTTAGCTCAGGAGCGATATGCGTATCCAATCTTTCATTTAAAACCTGAACTAAAGTGTATCCGTCTTTTTTGTCAATCTTAAAGTCCATTTGTAACCTCTTTAGGGATTATTTAAAGCTTACTTATCTCCTTTTTCAAGTTGAGATTTTAAAGCAGCCAATTCAGAAATATCACCTAAGGTAGTTTTTTCTAGTGAATCTTTCACCTTCTTAACGCCTTTTTTCATGTTAGCAGACTCAGATTTTTTCTTTTCAGAAACTTCTGCACGCTTAACATCTTCGAAAGTTCTTGAGTGAGAAAGGATGATACGCTTAGCAGCTTTAGAGAATTCAATTACTTTGAAAGTAAGTTTCTCGTCAACTTTAGCTTGTGAACCATCTTCTTTTACAAGGTGACGTGGAGTAGCGAATCCTTCAACACCGTAAGGAAGAGCAACAACAGCACCTTTTTCAAAGATCTCTACGATAGTACCTTCGTGAGTTGAGTCAGTAGCAAAAATTGTTTCGAACACATCCCATGGGTTCTCTTCCAATTGCTTGTGACCTAAGCTCAATCTTCTGTTATCTTTGTCGATTTCAAGAACAACAACTTCAATTTCAGCACCAATTTGAGTGAATTCAGCTGGATGCTTCACTTTCTTAGTCCAAGAAAGGTCAGAAATGTGAATCAAACCATCAACACCTTCTTCAATCTCAACAAATACACCGAAGTTTGTGAAGTTACGAACCTTAGCAGAATGCTTAGAGTTTACAGCATACTTAGCTTCAACACCTTCCCAAGGATCTTGCTTCAATTGCTTAAGACCAAGAGACATTTTTCTTTCTTCACGATCTAAAGTGATAATTTGAGCTTCAACCTCATCTCCTACTTTCATGAAATCTTGAGCAGAACGTAAGTGCTGTGACCAAGACATTTCAGAAACGTGGATAAGACCTTCAACACCTGGAGCGATCTCAACGAATGCACCATAATCAGCCATAACTACAACTTTACCCATTACTCTGTCGCCAACTTTCATTTCAGCGTCAAGAGCATCCCATGGATGTGGAGTAAGTTGCTTAAGACCTAGAGCGATACGTTTCTTATCATCATCGAAATCAAGAATTACAACGTTCAATTTCTGATCTAATTCAACGATTTCACTTGGGTGAGATACTCTACCCCATGAAAGGTCAGTAATGTGGATCAAACCATCTACGCCACCAAGGTCGATGAATACACCATAAGAAGTGATATTCTTAACTGTTCCTTCAAGAACCTGACCTTTTTCAAGCTTAGCGATAATTTCTTTCTTCTGTTGTTCCAATTCAGCCTCGATAAGAGCTTTATGAGATACAACAACATTTTTGAATTCGTGATTGATTTTCACAACCTTGAATTCCATAGTTTTTCCTACGTAAATATCGTAGTCACGGATAGGCTTAACATCAATTTGAGAACCTGGCAAGAAAGCTTCAATACCAAATACGTCAACGATCATACCACCTTTGGTACGACACTTGATGTAACCTTTAATAATTTCGTCGTTTTCAAGTGCAGAGTTCACACGATCCCATGAACGTAATGCACGAGCTTTTTTGTGAGAAAGAACTAACTGTCCTTTTTTGTCTTCCTGAGACTCAACGTAAACTTCAACAGTATCACCAACTGTTAATTCTGGGTTGTAACGGAATTCGTTCAATGAAACAATACCGTCTGATTTGTAACCAATATTGATTACAACTTCTCTTTTATTCATAGAGATAACGATACCATCGATAACCTCTTTTTCAGCAACAGTAGATAATGTTTTATCGTACTGAGCTTCTAATTCTGCTCTGTTAGCAGCAAAACCTGCATCTTCATTTTCGAATGCATCCCAATCAAATTCTGCTTCAACAGCAGCATTTTTGTTTTCTTCAACCATACTAAATAGTTTGTTTACTAGTAAATTAGACATTATATTATTTAAATCGCTGCAAAAGTACTCATTATATTCCAATTCGCAACCCTAGTCTGCCCTATTTTTATACCATATCATCAAAAAAAACAACTCTTCTTGTTTCAATCCAAATCAGTAGACTATCCCGCCACAACTACCAGCCTAACCAACAGACACAAAGCCAGTTCTTGCTGAATATCAAAATAAAACCAGGACCCAAACAGCCTACATCTAAGCTGAAGTTGGATTAATCAAATAAAACCTTTGATTTATCCAAAAAATTAAGATATTTTTGATTTTCAAATTTCTGAAAAAAAACATCTTCAATATTAAGCGATGAATCAAAAAGAGATACTAGACCTAGTCAACTCAAAGGCAAAAGAATGGCTATCGTCTAAATACGATAAAGACACCCAAACTGCTGTTTCCGAATTAATGAGTAATGAAGATCAAACCAACCTGATTGATTCTTTTTATAAAGATTTGGAGTTTGGAACAGGTGGGCTACGTGGCAAAATGGGACCAGGTACAAACCGAATGAATATATATACTGTTGGCGCCGCAACACAAGGTCTTGCCAATTATTTAAATGAATGTTTTGCCGGAGAAGAAATTTCAATCTGTATTGGATATGATTGTCGAAACAACAGTAAGTTATTCTCCGACACCGTTGCCAACATCTTCTCTGCTAATGGAATCAAAGCCTATATTTTTGACGATTTAAGACCCACACCTGAAATGTCATTCGCCATTCGTCAGCTGGGTTGCAAATCAGGTGTAATTATTACGGCTTCGCATAACCCTAAAGAATACAATGGCTACAAAGCCTATTGGGAAGATGGCTCTCAAATCGTCACTCCTCACGATACAAACATCATCAATGCAGTTAAAGCTGTAAAGGTCGAAGATATCAAGTTCGAGGGAAATCCGGATTTAATTGAGGTTCTTGGGGCTGAAATGGATAAACTTTACCTCGACACAGTAAAAACCTTAAGCTTATCTCCCGAATCAATCAAAAATCAGAGAGACTTGAAGATTGTTTTTACCCCATTACATGGCACAACAGTCAAACTTGTACCTGACTCATTAAAAAACTACGGTTTCGAAAATATCATTCACATTCCAGAACAGGATGTGGTTGATGGTAATTTCCCAACTGTCTGGTCTGCAAACCCAGAAGAACCAGAGGCTTTAAAAATGGCCATTGATAAAGCTAAGGAAGTCGATGCTGATTTGGTAATGGCTTGCGACCCTGACGGCGACCGTTTGGGAATTGCAGTTACCAATGATAAAGGCGAATGGGAAATCATAAATGGCAACCAAACAGCTCTTATTTTCACCTATTACCTGATCAACAGAAGAAGAGAATTAGGCCTACTCACTGGTAATGATTACGTTGTAAAAACGATTGTTACTACGGAGTTATTTAAAGATGTCGCAACCAAAAATAATGTTGAATGTTTTGACGCTTACACCGGATTCAAATGGATCGCAGATGTTATACGTAAGAACCCGGACAAAAATTACATTGGCGGTGGCGAAGAGTCATTTGGGTACATGCCTGGCGATTTCACTCGCGATAAAGATGCGGTATCCTCCTGCAGTATTATGGCAGAAATTGCAGCATGGGCAAAAGATCAAGGGAAAAATTTATTTGATATATTAAAGGAAATATATGTCGAATATGGCTTCTCCAGAGAAAAAATGATTTATATTGTAAGAGAAGGACTTAGCGGCGCAAAGGAAATTGAACAAATGATGCACGATTTCCGTTTCAACCGTCCAAAAATGATAAATGAATCTCCAATCGTATTGATTAAAGACTACAGCATTCGCAAAGCAATCAATCCAATAAATGGAGAGGAAACCGATCTTGACTTTGAGACGACTGCCGATGTTTTACAGTTCTTTTTAGAAGATGGCTCAAAGATATCTGTTCGTCCATCGGGAACCGAACCTAAAATTAAATTCTATTTTGAAGTTCGTGAAAAACTAAGTTCAATTGACGATTTTTATAAGACTGAGGCTCTTGCAGATAAAAAAATTGAAGGAATAATTCTTTCATTGAAATTAAACTAATAAATTTAGGGTAGTTTAATATAAACTACCCTACATCTCTTTCACATGGATAATAAACGTACCATACTATCTATTGATGACTCCCCAATTAACAATAAATTAATTGAGGCCTATTTTAGAAAAGATTATAATATCGTATCTAAAGACGGAGGACAAGAGGCTCTTAACTGGCTTGAAGATAACCTTCCCGATGCCATTTTGCTTGATGTTATGATGCCCGTTATGGATGGGATGGATGTCCTTGAAAAATTAAAAGAGAACGAACGACTCTGCGAGATCCCGGTCATCATGGTCACTGCAAAAACGGAGATGGAAACCATCAAAGAAGCTTTGACCAAAGGAGCTCTGGATTACGTAAAAAAACCTATTGATTTTACTGAACTGCAATCAAAAATCATGATTGCTTTCCAAATTAATCAGCAAAAACAAGAAATAAGCAAATACAAGTCCTACTTTGACATCCATCAGGGGATGATTCATGCACAAAGAATTCAGCGTTCTATTTTACCAGACACGGAACACTTTAAGCGCATGTTCCCAAAATCATTCATTATCAATCTGCCTAAGCATGTTGTCAGTGGAGACTTCTATTGGATCAACCAAAATTTCCAACAAAAAAACATAGGGGTTTTTGATTGCACCGGACATGGCGTTCCTGCAGCCATGCTAACGATGATGGGACAAATGGAACTTCACACTATTTTTGAGAATGGCAACCATATCCAACCGGGGCAAATTTTCTCAATGTTAAGCCAAAAGTTTAGTCGCTTATTAAATACTTCAAGCGATACTTTTACGCAATATGATGGTATGGACGGTGCCTTTCTTTCCATCACATCGCAAGAAAACAAGATTGAATATGTTGGAGCCAAAAGACCTCTGATACTTATCCGAAAGGGATCTAATCTGTTGGAAATTGATCACGAATCACTTGAACCTAAGATTACAAATGAGGATTTTTCCCTTTTCGAAATCGGCTCAGACCGATTTTCAATAGGTAAGGAGAGTGAATTCGCAAATTTCCAAACAAAAACCATAAGCACAAAACCCGGTGATAGACTCTTTGTTTATTCTGATGGAATTACAGACCAACTTGGAGGCAGTCAAACCAAACGCCTGAAGAAAAAAGAATTTTACAACAAACTGATCAATCTTCAAACAAAATCAATCAATCTGCAAAAATCAGATTTTTTCAATTGGTTAGATGAGTGGAAAGAAAATAATGAACAAACGGATGACATCCTGATGATTGGTATTGAATTATAAATCAATTTCTTCATTGGGAAAAAACTCTTTTTTAAAATTCACTAAATACAACTTCTCGCTTGCCCGGGTTAGAGCCGTATATAACCATCGGTAAAATTCCCGGTTGAGCATATCCTCGTTTATAAAGCCCTGATCAACAAAAACAGCCCGCCATTGGCCCCCCTGCGCCTTATGACAGGTTATTGCATAAGCAAACTTAACTTGCAATGCATTAAAAAACTTATTATCACGCACTTTTTCATACCTCTTTTTCTTTGAGCGTATATCGGAATAGTCCTCTGAAATTGTAAAAAAGAGTTTCTTGTTATCTTCAGAAGTTAATGAAGCAGCTTCTATATTTAAGGTATCAAGCATAATCAAAGTATCCAACTCAATATCTTTATAATCCGGGAAACGCAAACTAACCTCAACATATCTGAAACCATACAGTTCAATATGCTTACCAATCCTGGTGATTTCAACAATATCGCCATTTGCAATGAAATCGATCTCTTTTACATCAGCAGTCCAGAAATAATTGTTTTTCACAACCATCAGATAGTCTCCCACCGTAATTTCGTCTTCACGATATAAAATACTATTTCGGATTCCCTGATTGTACTGATTTGCCCGTTTGTTGGATCGGCTAAGCACCATGGTTTCTTCCAATCCATATTTATAATGTGCCGATGAGATTTCTTCAATAAGATCTCCCCCACTGATTCTCACTATATCAGAAAACCTTTCTGTTTCAAATTTTGGATATCCCGATTCATTTTCATCGAGCATACGCCTCAATTCAGTTGCATTCTTAAGTATACCCGATTCTTCTGCCTGACGAAGAACTTGGGTCAAAACAACTTCTTTTACAGCTAAATTATAACAAGATTCTAGTTCTTTGGGATCAAGAGCCGGACTGACATCAACACCAATTGGAGGCAACTGTGCAACATCACCAACAAGAATCAGACGACAATTTACCCCTTCATAAACGTAATCAATAAGATCATCAAGCAAGCAACCCGAACCAAACACTGAAGTCTCGTAAGAGTAATTTGATATCATTGAGGCCTCATCAACCAAAAAGATGGTATCACGTGACAGGTTTCGATCTAAATTAAAAACACCAAAACCATCCGTTAAAGATTTTTGACGATAAATCTTTTTATGAATTGTATACGCATTCTGCCCGCAATAATGAGAAAGCACTTTAGCTGCCCGACCTGTTGGTGCCAAAAGAACCGTCTTTATTTTCATTTTAGAAAGACTGGCAACCAATGCGCTCACCAGAGTGGTTTTACCTGTCCCTGCATATCCTTTCAATAAAAAAAGACGATCATTCTTACTACTCGTCAGAAAATCAGACAATTCATCTATCGCAAGGTTCTGATCTGATGTCGGATCAAACTTAAGTTCCTCACAAATACTCAAGCTAATATGCTTTTTTAACATTTCCACTCAAAATTAGTGGTTATAAAAATAACCAAACAGATTTTTTTTTTAAATTTGCAAACAAACTTACACAAACTAATAAACTATTTGTATGTTACGAGCATAAGAATATGCATTAAATAATGTCTACTTTTTTTTGCAACTACCGTATAACTAAATTAACACAAATTATAAACTATGAAATTAAAACCAGTCTTTCAAATCTTACTTGCTTTTGCAATTGTTGCGTTTGGATACTTAAGCTATCAAAGCATAATGAAGCCAATTAATTTTGGTAAAATTCAGAAACATCGCTACGAAAAGATTGTCAATCAATTGCAAGATATTCGTAAAGCAGAAAATGCTTACAAAGAAGTAAACAATAAATATACTGGCAGCTTTGATACTCTAATTTCATTTATCAAATCTGATTCTATGCCTATGATTAAATCAATTGGTTCACTTACTGATGAGCAAATTGAAGCTGGCATGACTGAAAGAGAAGCCGTAGTAAAAGGATTCATCACTCGTGATACCATTATGGTTTCTGCTATTGAGACAATCTTTAATAAAGATTACGATATTGAAAAGTTAAGATACGTTCCGTTTACTAATGAGCAAACAGAATTTAAACTAGCTGCCGGTGTTGTGGTAACAGGTTCAAACGTAAAAGTTCAGGTTTTCGAAGCTAAAGTTTCAAACATGGCTATCTTTGCTGATCTTCGTGATGAATATTTAGATGAATTGAAAGAAGAAAACGGAAACCGTATTCGTATTAACAAATATCCTGGACTAAAAGTAGGTTCTCTTGAAGAGGCTAACAACGGAGCAGGAAACTGGGAATAATCCTCAAACAAAATTATGGACGAATTATTATTTGTTGACTCAACATTTGAAAAGGATAATACGTCAAGATATAAACTATCCATCCAGCTCTGTCTGGATGGATTTTCTTTTTCTATCCTTAGCTCAAACAATAAATGTTTAGTTCTGTACCAATCAAAAAGGTTGAATTCAGATACCGACAACACGTCAATTGACATCTTAAAAGATAGCATTCGAAATTGTGACTATCTCAACCTGTCATACGATCAAATATCTGTCATTTGGTTGACAAATAAAACAGGCCTGATTCCATCTGATCTTTTTTCAGAAGCTCTGGCTATTGATAGCCTTCAACTTTGTCATCCCATATTAAAAAATGAAACTGTACTCTGGGATGAAATTTGTGAGATGAATGTATTCCTTGTATATGCATTACCATCAGCCCTACCCGAATTTATAAAAACACATTTTGCAGGTGCAGAGCTATCACACCAAAGCTATAGTTTCTATAAAAGGGTATTAAAACGCGATATTGATATAAAACATCCTAAACTATTTGTTCAGGTTTACGATCAATTTTTCGATGCCTTTATTCCTGATATTGAACAAAAACACTTTGCCAACAATTTCACCTTTAAGGATGAAACGGACATGGTTTACTTTATCTTGAATATTTACAAACAACAAAAATTAAATACAGAATACAGCCACTTGCACATTTCAGGAAAAATAGATGAAACAAGTAAGGCTTTTCAAATACTGAAACGTTATGTCAAGGAAATTCATATTGAAAAAATGCCAAATGAGATTCCACTTAAGAAGAATATTCCGGGTTCAGAATACAATCAATTTACCAAACTTTTAAATACAAGTCTGTGCGAATAATTAGTGGTACCCACAAAGGGAGAAGAATCAATCCAGACAAGAGCTTTAAGGCCCGTCCAACAACCGATTTTGCCAAGGAGAACCTTTTTAACGTTCTAAACAACACAATCGATTTTGAAGACTTAAACGTACTCGATTTATTTAGTGGTACAGGAAGTATCAGTTACGAGTTTGCATCCAGAGGTGCCGAGCAGGTTGTTTGTGTTGAATTAAACTTCAAACACTGCGCCTTTATAAAGAAAACCATCAACGATTTAGGATTTTCTCAAATTCATGCCCTAAGAGCAGATATTTTCAAATATTTAAAAGGCTGTAACAAAAAATTTGATCTGATCTTTGCTGATCCACCATTCGACCTGGATACAATAGATACAATTCCCGATGCCATATTAAAACAAAATATTCTAAATGAGGATGGTATTGTTATTGTTGAACACTCATCAAGAAACGATTTCTCTCAACACCCTTCCTTCTCTGAAATGAGAAGCTATGGTAGCGTTAATTTCAGTTTCTTTAAGTTAAAAGATTAGTTCAAAAAAAAATGCATTTTAATATCGATCCTAACATGCTCAACACGGCGTGTTTAGTGGCTTCAATTCTTTTTAAGCAGAAAAAAAGTCCATAGCTCTATTGCAAGTAAAAAAACTTGCATTATCTTTGCATCGCTATCAAAAAAAGGTCTGGTAGTTCAGTTGGTTAGAATACATGCCTGTCACGCATGGGGTCGCGAGTTCGAGTCTCGTCCAGACCGCTAAAAGAAAGAGTTCTTTGAATATTATTGATTTGAAATTTCTATAAAAGATGCTATTAATAGCGAATTGCATTATAGATTTATAAAATCACACATTTTGGTCTGGTAGTTCAGTTGGTTAGAATACATGCCTGTCACGCATGGGGTCGCGAGTTCGAGTCTCGTCCAGACCGCCAAAATAGAGTTTCGGTTTCTTACTCTGTAAATAAAGTAATCACACATTTTGGTTTGGTAGTTCAGTTGGTTAGAATACATGCCTGTCACGCATGGGGTCGCGAGTTCGAGTCTCGTCCAGACCGCCAAAATAGAGTTTCGATTTCTTACTC
>NZ_SHKN01000004.1:114301-209649 GCF_004217115.1 Ancylomarina subtilis
ACACATTTTGGTTTGGTAGTTCAGTTGGTTAGAATACATGCCTGTCACGCATGGGGTCGCGAGTTCGAGTCTCGTCCAGACCGCCAAAATAGAGTTTTGATTTTTTACTCTTTAAATAAATGAATCGCACATTTTGGTTTGGTAGTTCAGTTGGTTAGAATACATGCCTGTCACGCATGGGGTCGCGAGTTCGAGTCTCGTCCAGACCGCCAAAATATAAGCCTTCGATTCATTTGAGTCGGAGGCTTTTTTATTGTCCCACTCCTTCTTCCCTGTCACATGAGTCTTCATTTTCGGAATTTGAAAAGCACACGCATACTAAAATTTAATTATAGTAACGAATCAGTTATAAAAGTTGGGTCTTTCTAATTCCAAGTATTAATTTTGGAAGGCATAATCAGGAAAAATCTTAGATCCGTGATACGAACTATTTTTTCTCTTTATTTACTTTTCCTTGATGAAAAGTAACAAAAATCAATGGCTCCGGCACTCAGTGACCCATCACGGTTCAAAGGCTAAACAGACTGAACTCGTTCGTACCTCACTCAAACAGCATTCTGTTTTTAACGCCTTTTTCACCTATGGGTCCCCACTTACGTTGCCAAGGCCAGAAACAAAAAAACGTCTCACAATTTCAATCATTTTTTATAAAAATGTTTTGGGCGGGCCTTGTCAGCCTGCCGTGAGGCGTGCTAATTTTTTTTCCTCTTAGAGAAAACAAGGATCAGGCTGACTTGATTCTTTTGTCTACTTTTCTCATCTAAGGAGAAAAGTAGAAGCCTAGCGGCTTGAGCGAAAAATTTAAAAGATAATCCTAAAATATATTTGATCATTTTGACCCAACTTTTACCAGTGACCCGGAATAAAAAAAGCACAGACATGCTATAATTTAATTATAGTAACTCGAATATTTTCAGACCCAATAGTCTTTTATTGAGATTTTTTTCCCATTTTTAATAGGAAATAAGTAAATACTAAGACCTTAAACACGATGAAAGATTTTAAATCAGCAGATCGTATACAGGATTTGCAATTCTTTGGAGAGTTTGGTGGCATTAACCCTTCTGTAACCGACTCATCAACCTTTACCTTTCTGCAAGCCCAAACCATGTCCGATGTATTTGAAGGGAAAAAAGAAGGGTATTACCTATACTCCCGACATTGGAATCCCAGCAATCATTACCTTTCGAAAGCCCTTGCTCAAATAGAAGATACCGAAAGTGCTTTGGTTACCTCTTCGGGTATGGCTGCTATCAGTTCCACAATCATGCAAATATGCCAGGCTGGTGACGAGATCGTTTCGAGCAGAACCATCTATGGAGGCAGCTACGCCCTGTTGAAAAACTTCCTGCCTAAATTCGGCATCACAACAAAATTTGTAAATACCACCAAACCTGAGGAAGTGGCCAATGCCATCAGTAAGCGCACCAAGATGATCTATTGCGAAACCATGAGCAATCCGTTGCTGGAGATCACAGACATTCGGGAAATGTCGAAAATTGCAAAAGCCAACAATTGCCTGCTGGTGGTTGATAATACCTTTTCGCCCCTGATTTTTACGCCAGCTCAACTGGGAGCTGATATTGTTGTCCACAGTCTGACCAAATTCATTAATGGGATGAGCGATTGTGTTGCTGGCGCGGTCTGTGCAAGCCACGAGTTTATCAATTCGCTCTACGAAGTTAGCTCAGGAGCTGCAATGCTTCTGGGCCCCGTTTTGGATGCGCATCGATCTGCCAGTATTCTCAAAAATTTGAAAACATTGCCCATTAGAATGCAACAACATGCCCGCAACGCTTTAAGCCTGTCTGAAAAGCTGAAAGCGGATGGTTACAGAATTATCTATCCGGGTTTGGATAATCATCCTCAGAACGCTCTGATAAAAGAAATATCGCATTCTAAATATGGTTCAGGAGGTCTATTGGTTATCGATTTAAAAGAAAAAGAAAAGGCCGACAGGTTTATGGAAAATATGCAAAATGCTAATATTGGCTATCTGGCCGTTAGCCTGGGGGCATATAAAACCCTGTTTAGTGCTCCAGGTCACAGCACATCCTCTGAAATTCCTGAAGAGGAAAGAACAATGATGGGACTTACCCATGGTCTGGTTCGTATATCAATTGGTCTGGATGACGATATCAACAGAACCTATCAAAAAATGAAACACTGCCTTGAAACCGTTCTCGCAAAAAACTAAAGCAATCGGGCTCTAAAAAAAGGCTCTAAAACGATTCTCTAATAACTAACCAAAATAATTCACACACCATGCAATTAGACGTATTCAATACCCTTTGGAAAAATTACACCTTACAAAATCCTTCGGCACAAGCTGTGCACGATTTGTTTACTCAGGAAGGTGAACAGGTTATAAACGATCATATTGCCTTTCGAACTTTCGATGATCCCAGAATGAATATTGCTGTGCTTTCTAAAAAATTCATCAAGCTTGGTTATGTGCCCAAAGGTGAATATAAATTCGAAGATAAGCACCTCAATGCCATTCACCTTGAACATCCGACCATTGAAAATGCCCCCCGTGTTTTCATTTCAGAACTCATTCTCTCCGAATTTTCAGAGGAATTTCAAAAGACCGTAAAACGAAGACTCAATTCTGTAGGCAATGCTTATTATGCCGATCCCGATTTGATTTACAAAGGCTCTGTTTGGGGAAAACCTTCCTATGCCGATTACCAATTTCTTCGGAAAGAATCGGAATATGCCGCCTGGCTCTACATTCACGGTTTTAGAGCCAATCATTTTACGGTGAGTATTAATGCACTGAAAAGATACAATACCATCGAAAAGGTCAATCAATTTATAAAAGACAAGGGGTACGAGATGAATACCACAGGAGGCGAAATTAAAGGAACACCCGAAAAGTTTCTGCAACAGTCTTCAACTCTGGCTGAAATGATTGAAATGGAATTTGAGGAAGGCATCTATGAGGTCCCCGCCTGCTTCTACGAATTTGCAATTCGCTATCCGGACGAAAGCGGCCAACTGTTTTCCGGTTTTATAGCCGCCAATGCCAATAAGATATTCGACAGTACAAATTTCAGAACGGTATAAATAACTCAACCATCACGAAAAGAAGCAAAGCGGGGCAATCAGCTTTGCTTCTTTTTTTTGAACGAATATTGAGCTTTATTGGTCTAAAAAAAATCCCCCTGCTATATTTGTAAGGAAAACCTCAAAACACAACATCGTGAAAACATTACAAATCCTACTTGTGGCACTCGGCCTCGCATTTGCCTCGTGTTCCACATCCCGACAAGCACTCCCCCTTGAGCCCGGCGTAACCAAAAACCTGGCCGATTACAGAGCAGAAAACATCTCCAATTTGGAATATCAACTCCAATTCGATATCCCTAAAGGAAAAGAGGAAGCCATTCCGGGGCAAAACAAAATGACTTTCAATTTAAAATCGGTGGAACAAGACCTGCAAATTGATTTTCGTGAAGACGGGAGCATGATAAAATCCGTAAAATGTAATGGAAACCTATCGGCCTACCGATTCGAATTAGAACATATCATTATTCCCAAAGCAGAGCTGAAAACAGGCCTGAATGAAATAGACATTGAATTTATCACAGGTAATACATCTCTGAATCGCAACGACGAATTCCTTTATACCCTTTTTGTTCCCGACCGGGCACGAACCGCCTTCCCCTGTTTCGACCAACCCAATTTAAAGGCCGAATTTCAACTAAACCTGATCGTACCTTCAGACTGGAAAGCCATGGCCAACGGGAAATTGGAGTCCATAACCGAAAAAGGAGACAAAACAAGATACCAATTTGCCAAAACCAAAGCATTGCCAACCTACTTATTTTCCTTTGTTGCGGGGCAATTCGAAACCATCACGCGTGAATACAAAGGGCATAAACACACCATGTACCATCGTGAAACAGATCCAGAAAAGTTAGCACAAAACACCGATGAAATCTTTCGTTTGTTGTTCGAATCGCTGGATTGGCTCGAAAGCTATACCGATATGCCCTACCCCTTTGCAAAATATGATATTGTTGTCATCCCATCTTTTCAGTACGGCGGCATGGAACACACCGGGGCCACGCTATATAATGCATCAAAACTATTCCTCGACAAAAACCCAAGTCAGAACAGTATTCTCTACCGTGCCAATTTAATTGCCCACGAAACGGCACACATGTGGTTCGGCGATTTGGTCACCATGAAATGGTTCGATCAGGTTTGGCTGAAAGAAGTTTTTGCCAACTTCCTGGCCGATAAAATCACCAATCCAAGCTTTCCGGATATGAACCACAAACTGAAATTTCAGATGGCTCATTTCCCAAGTTCGTATGGTGTAGACCGAACTTCGGGAGCCAACCCGATTAACCAGATTTTGCCAAACTTAAAAGATGCAGGAAGCGTTTACGGAGCCATTATTTACCACAAATCGCCTATTGTGATGAATATGCTGGAGAATATCACGGGGGAAGAAGCCCTGAAAAAAGGCTTGCAAAGCTATATCAAAAACTACGCTTATGGCAATGCCAGCTGGGAAGATCTGATCTCTATTTTGGATGAAAGCACAGCAAGCGATCTGAAAAACTGGAGCAAAGTTTGGGTTGATCAGGCAGGACGAGCTCACATTTCAAGCGAATTGATCAGCGAAAACGGAAAAATCAAACAATTGAATCTGACTCAGAAAGACGTCAAAGGAGCCAACGGCAATTGGACTCAAGATTTAAACGTGGTTTTAGGTTATCAGGGAGAAAATCAGACCATACAGGTAAAAATGGATGCCCCCAACATTACCCTTGATGCTGCAATAGGTCTGGATATTCCCGACTACATTATTCCCAACGGCAAAGGCAATGCCTACGGCTTTTTCGAATTGGACGAACAATCGAAAAACTATTTACTTGCAAACATCGGCCAAATAAAAGATGATTTGATAAGAGGAATTGCCTGGATCAATCTCTACGAAAACTTGCGTGAGGGACAAATTAGCGGTCGTGATTTTATTCTAAGTATCGAAAAACAATTGCCTGCTGAACAAAACAAACTCATCCTCGAGCGCATGCTTGCCTACTTAAAATCGGCCTACTGGTTGGATTTAAGCAAGGAAGAGAGACAACAATTGGGCAAAAAGCTGGAAGAAAGCCTGTGGGTGCATTTGAGTACTGATAAGGATATGAGCAGAAAATCGAGCTTGTATGCTGCTCTGGCCAATATTGCCCAAACAACCGATCGTTTGGAGCAACTCTACACCGTTTGGAAAGACGAAACAGCCATTGGAGGCTTCAGCCTTTCAGAAACCAAAGCAACAGCCCTGGCTTGCAACTTAGCCATTAAAATGCCAGAAAAAGCTGAAGAGCTTGTTAAGACACAAATCGATCGAATCCAGAATCCCGATCACAAGAAGCGTCTGCTCTTTGTTGCCCCTGCCCTCTCAGCTGATCCGCAAGTCAGAGAAGAATTCTTCAACAGCCTTAAAAAACCTGAAAACCGTGAAATTGAACGATGGGTGCTCGATGGTTTAAGCTATCTGAATCATCCTATCCGCGAGCAGGAGGCTCTGTCACATTTACCTCAGGCTCTGGAATTATTGAAAGAAATTCAAATCACAGGCGATATCTTCTTCCCGGCCGGTTGGTTAAGTGCCAGCTACAGTAGTCTGCAATCCAAAGAAGCGGGCGATATCACCCGCAAATTTCTGGAAGAACGTCCTGATTATCCTGAGAATTTAAAATTGAAAATCCTTCAGGCAGCCGATGTGGTTTTGAAAAAATAATCTAAAACCTCCGAAATTTTCATCTTTGAAAATTTATCTGGAAGGCATACAAATAAAAAGAGGGTGAATCATTCATTTGAGACACCCTCTTTTAGTAACTGTTTAATCATCGTAATGCAACATCTATGCATTTACACTTTCAGCTTCCTTAACCACTTGTGTTAATTTAGCTTCAAATTTCTGATTGTCGTAACGCGCTCCTCTTAATGTTTTATCTACAATTGTACAGCTCAAAAACGATTTCTTTGCTTTTGCTTTCAAGTGAAATGACAATTCAGTAGGGGTGCAATTCCATTTAGATACTTCGACCTGAATTTCGACACCACTGACCTTCTTTGTAATCTTTTCATTTCCCTTTAAAACAATTGAAACCGTTCCGGATCCCAAATTGGTATCCGCTTTAACTGTTGTGGGAAATTCAGTCGTCCCTTTATCATGCACATCAATAATAATATTTCCTTTTGCAACGCCACCAAAACACGAAAAATGAATATTATCACTGATAATAATTGGTAAACCATTTTTTAAATTTTCCATTGTTTGATTATATAAATGTTTCTCCTACTCTAATATAAAGGCTTTTCGGATACCGCCTGAAAGTCGTAATTAAATCATTGAAGCTTCTGTAACGGATGTCGCAAACTTTAATAAAAACAACATCTCTGCCTCTGTCACACCAAAACAATAAAACGGGCAGGCAAACGCTACCCGTTTTAGTTTCCAATCTTCTAAGATTAAGCCACAGGCTCTTTTTCGTTATTCTTAACGGTTGCAGCCAATCGCTCTACATTATGGATATCGGCATTGGTTACAATCTCAACTTGAGCATTGTTCACTTCGTGCCATTCATTGTTGACACAATATTTATAATTCGCAACACCTTTTTGCCAATTCTCATCCATTACAATACGTAAGCTTAAGTTCTTATAAACCTGAGGCACATCGCGAATCAAAGGTTGGAAAGGAGAAACGCCATCAGCAACAACAAGAATACTGCACGACTGCATGGTACACATGTAACTATAATCACCATGAACTTCTGATATGATATTCAAAGGTGGATTGATCGCTTGTGAAATACGCGCCATACCTGTAATCCTTTTATCTACAGTGTTGACTGTCACGTTCAATTGCATTTCAACGCCACCGGCTAAATGATTGCTAATTCTGTAATGAGCATTAAATAAACCTACATTTTTCATCTTGTTGGTATTTAAAATACATTCCTACTCTCTTAAAGGCTTTTCGGATACCGCCTGAATTCTTCTTTTGAACTATTTAATCGTTGATTGTTTCTTCTTTCTTTTTCTTAATGGCGGCCAGGCGGTCGCGCACTTTCTTGTTGTTTTCTTCAATCAAAATATTCATCAAATCGGCAAAACCCGTGTACTTATCCGGATTCACTTTGGCCATAGCCTCCATATACACACACAGTTCTCCGTTTATTATATCTCTCAACTCCCGGGCAACCACTGTGGCCGAACTGCTTTTCTCCCGGTCCGATAAATTTGCCAAATGACGAGCAGCTGATTCGTCAAAGGCAGCCTGCGAGCTTTCCAAATTGCCAATCAAAGCATCCAAATCGGGAACGGCCTGTCTGGCCTCCTTCAAATTAGGCGCCTTTAAATCCTTAATTAAAGCCCGTAGCTGAGCACTTTCGTTGGTATAACTGGCCGAGGTGATTTTCAAGCCATAACGATTCAGAATAAGCTGAAGTTTCTCAGCCTTTTTCTGATCCTCGCTCTCGCGGCGAACGCATTTGGCTTCAACCTCATAAAAAATAGCACGCACATCCAAATCGCGAGCCCTGTCTTTGTCTTCGAGTTCACTTTCAATCCAACCTGCCTTAATCTTCCCAAACAACTCATCGGTTTTTGCCGATAGCTGATTAAAGGTTGCGGTAAAAAAAGCATCCTCAGTAATGGCATTTGTCCTGTTAATATCAATAATTCCCTGTCCAATTTCGGCGGTCTCTTTGATATTCGATTTCGCACTTATTGTTTTCATAACATCTGAAATATATTGGTTTAGGAATATCAATTTAAACATAAAAACAAATCCAATCAAATATTTTTCATTATTATTATGAAATATTAAAATCACAATAACGCCTACTAACCAACATATTAACCCCTACCCAAAAGTGTAGGTTAATTTCTGAACCGCCTGTAAATGCTAACAGATAAAAATTGATTTTTATTTACATAAGAAAAAAAAGAGACAAAACACATTGCTTATTCATCCATTTTTTAATTGCAGAATGCATTTCAAAAGAGAAATGCCTAAACTTTTCGGGAAAACGATCCATTTCTGAGGGAAATGAGGAGACTTTTTCAGCAAAACAGGGAGATGTCAGGAGAAATGCAGCATTTTTTTGAAAAAAGCGCTTATTGCTGAAGGAAATAGAAGGACCAGCCAAAAATGAAGGAATGGCTGTGAGAAATGCGCCCACTTTTTGAAAAAACAGGCAATCGCCGGGAGAAAAACCATCTTTTTTTGAAAAGACGAGCCATTGCCAAAAGAAAAAGCCAAGCGGGTGGCTTGGCTTAAATCGTTTAACAGCAAATTTTAGAAAAATTAGCAAATTATGCTTTTCATTCTTCTCCACCCTCAAAATTGAGTCCCTTATATTTCTAATACAAACAATTAGAGGTGCTGTTAAAATAATTCTTTCATTTTCGAATCGTATGCCACACGCGAACCATCGTCGGTGGTATGTTCTTCCAATGAATTCATTTTCGATTGGACACAAATATAAACCAACTCCTCATCTGAAGTGTTGCATAAACTTCTCACCCCTTCGGGTGCAACGCGTATGATGCTTCCTTCCTCAATGGGAAAGCAATCCTCATTCACCTGATAATAACCCGATCCCTTAAGCACAATATAGGTTTCTTCATCCTGATTGTGAATATGAAAATAACCCAAATCGGTTTTAGGGGGTAAAGCGTTAAAGGATATTTCGGTACCGCTTGCTTTGGTCAGCTCTTTTAAAAACACCTTGCCTTTAATTTCTTTTCCTGATATGGGATGAATTAATGAATGGAATTTGATCTCATCCAGTGGTCCAATATTTACAGCTGTATAATCTTTATTTTCTGATTGTTTCATTTCTTTATGATTTTCAGTCTTGTTTTGAATCAAATTTCTCAAAATTAATTCTAGAATAATTGAAAATTAAACTTGTCCATAAGGGTGTATCTCGTTATAAAAAGTACAGCATACAAAGCCATATATCTGTCTCGTGTCCTTTTTTATTATTCGAGTTTAAAGCTACAAAAACAAGCTTGGTAACAAAAAAACAATATTCTAATTTTATGTATCTTATTTTTAGTTTAATCCTAAGTCGAAAATAGCCTATCGCCCTTGCCTAAAACATATATTATAGCGAAGTTTGGTCTCGATCAAAAAAAAACAATACACAAAACAAACAAAATGAAAACACCCATCATCGCTCTCATGCTATGCCTTTTTGTGGCTTTTAGTTCACAGGCTAAACACAAAACTGTAAAAACGGATTCGGTTGAAATCATCAAAGAATTTCATAACGCCTTTAAATATCAGAACTACTACATCAGTGCACAGCCCAGTCTGGAAGCCCTGCGTTGGTATCAATCGCAAGGAGTAGACGAAATAATCAACCTACGCACCGAAAAAGAAAATCAGGACTTTGCCGCTTATGCCTACAACGAAGAAAATATGGCAAAGGAATTGGGAATAGTTTACCATAACTTACCCATAGGGGGCTCTAAAGATTATACGCCGGAAAATCTTGAGGCATTTGCTAAATTACTCGAGGGAAAAGAAAAGCTCTTGATTCACTGTCGAAGTGCCGGCCGGGCAACCACAGTTTTCATGGCTTACCTGGTTAAATACAAAGGCTATTCGACAAACGAGGCTGCCAGGGTCGGTCGTAAACTTAAATTTGCCTTACCCTTAGAGAAAATGCTGGACAAGGAAATCAGCCTGGAAATAAACGACTAGGATCAAAGCAATCTGAAAAACACAAAGCCATTCTCCGCAGAGAATGGCTTTTGTTAATTTATCAATTTAGAACAAAAAGCTTTCGGGAATATAACCTATCCCGTTGCACAAATACTTTATGGTTTCAATCCTATCTCATGCAGAAATTCAATCTCATTATTTTCAAAATTGTCAATTCTATAATCTGCTATATCAAAATCAATTTCTTTATTCCCATTAGTAAAAGCAACAGTAGTCATTCCCGCATTCTTTGCAGCCAACATCCCCGAATATGAATCTTCGATAACCAAACAATTCTCAGGTTTAATATTTAGTTTTTTTGCTGTATTGCAATAAATGGCAGGATCGGGTTTGCCCTTATCTTCGAACTCGGCTGAAGATAAGGTGTCAAATAAATGTAAGATACCCGCTTTTTTTAATACGGCAGGAATAATTCTGTTGGGTGAATTAGTCGCCAGGCCAATTTTATAATTTCTATCCTTTAATCTCTCAATAAAAGACTTGATCCCGTTTATGTGACAATCCTGGCTTTCAATCAGGTCGATAACCCGTGATACAACCATTTGTTCTACAGTATGGAAATCTTTGTTGTCCCAGGGAAACTTTTCGTACCAAAATTCTGTGACTTCAGAAGTTGTCATCGATTGGGTTATTTTAGAATGTTCGTCAGTCACTTTCACCCCTAAAGATGTAAAAACTTCATATTCCGCCTGTTTCCAGAGTTTCTCTGAGTCAACGATGACCCCGTCCATATCAAATATTACCGCTTTCCGGCACGTCATATTTATTGAATTCGTGTTTGTCATTCCTTTTTAATCTAGCACCAAACTGGCTATTCAAAATTGGTTCTATTTTCTGCCACCTTTGGCCTGCAGTACATAGCCTATGAGCTTTAATGTACCCTTTTTTGAGAATTCAAATCTACGAAACAATAAGCAATAAAAAAGAGGAGAGCCTACAAATAGAACCTCATACTAAGGAACGACTTTACCCTTAGATGGACTTCGTCGAGTTCCGCTTCGCTACAGTTCCCTAAAGGGGACTTAAATGAATCGGTGAAATGCAGGCTCCCTTTAGGGCTGGGGTAAAACTGAATTTCAGTCTGAGATTCGAAGCCTTATTCTTTACTCAGTAAGAATTCAAGGGGAATGTGCAACCTGCTCTTCCAGGCATTTTCATCGTGTTTATCCCCTTCAAACTTACGAGTTATCCAATTCTCATTTTGATGATAGCCCCGTTCTTTCATCAGACTGTCCGCGATCAACTGATAGGGTTCGTAAAGCGAATCGAGTGTTTGTGTACCATAATCAAAATAGATTTTGTGCGTCATCGGATCAGGTAAATTCGTCGCCACATATTTCAGAAAAACACCATCAATGGCCGGCCAGTGCGTCGACATGCAAGCCGCTCCACCAAACACATCAGGATATTCTGAAATGGCATAGCAGGAAATCAGACCTCCCATACTCGAACCGAGTATAAAGGTATTATCCCGATCCGACTGAGTCTTGAAATTCTTATCGATAAAAGGCTTGAGTTCCTCAACCAAAAATTTCAGATATTCATCAGACAGAATTTTGCCTTTGAACTTTTCCGGTCTATCCATCGATTTCAAGGCCTCCTGTGGCTTGTTGGGCATATACTCCAAAGAACGGTTGGTGGTGTTATTGATCGCCACAACAATGACCGGTCGTATTTTCTGAGCCTTAATCAGGCTATCAATCGTCTCATCAACACCCCACTCCTGTTTGTTCCAAGTCGTTGTGCTATCGAAAAGCATCTGCCCATCGTGCATATAGATAACAGGATACGATTTTTTAGCATCATAAGCCGGGGGCAGCATCACTTTAACATCGCGAACCGGAATGTATGCAGACTGAAATGCCGGGTAATCTTTAAAACTTAGAGGTGAACGTTTCTTTTGTTTGTTACAGGCCAACAACGTGCTGCAAAAAATTAAAACAAGGGCTATGTGTTTCATATCAGTCTTTTAATTAGTCATTCTGAGATTCAAAGCTTATTCTTTTTCCAATAAAAAAGCCATTCCCCGAAGAGAATGGCTTTTTGAGGGGTACCCACTTTCCGTAGAAACAGAAAGCAAATTATTTTACAAATACTTTATATTCCCAGGCCTTTAAAGACATGGCTGTTTCTTTAGCAAGTTCTTGCTTCTCTTTGGTGAAAAAGTCGCTATAAGCACCTGCATAGGCCTCAGTATTTAATTTAACGTCCACAGCATCCTTGCTTAAGTTAAGAACCACCACAATGCGATCGCCGTCTTTTTCGCGAACAAAGGCATAAACGGCTTCGTTTTTGTCAGTAGGAATTCTAACCAAATCACCACCTTTAACGCCATTGAATAAGGCTTTATTGGTCTTTTTCAGATCAATCAATTGGGTGTAAAAAGGGATTAAATCCTTACGAGTCCAGTCAATCTCATCTTTCTCGAAGAATTTCAAACGCTTGTCCATTCCGGCTTCCTGACCACTATAAATTAGAGGCATACCCGGTACTGTAAACGACAAAACAGCAAAGGCCTTCCCCGCATCTCCCATTCGTTCCTTAATGGTTCCGTTCCATGAGTTCTCGTCGTGATTGGTAATGAAATTCATCAAGTAATTATCCTTCTGGTAAAGGGTGTCTATTTTAGCAAAATAAGCATCAAGTTCATTGGCATTCTTCTCGCCTTTAGCAATATCATTCATCAAGTGGTGAAGATCCCAGGCATATCCCATATCGAAAGCTTTTTCCAAAAGTTCAGGTTTCCAGCCCTCAGCCAACATAAACACGGGTTTAATAGAATCCAATTCAGCTCTCGCCTCGTTCCAAAAATCAGTTGGCACCATACCGGCTACATCACATCTGAAACCATCAACATCCGCTTCGTTGATCCAGAATTTCAAAGAACCCTTCATGTATTCACGCATCTCCTTATTCTCGTAGTTCAAATCAGCCGTATCCGACCAATCCGTTCCCTCCGGCATAATAATTTCGCCCTTTTCATTCTGTGTATACCAATCCTTATGATCTTTCATAACCACATTGTCCCATCCGGTGTGATTAGCCACCCAGTCAAGAATCACCTTCATGCCCATATCGTGAGCTTTCTTAACCAAATTTTTCAAATCGTCCATGGTTCCAAACTCTGGATTCACAGCACGGTAATCAGCCACCGCGTAATAAGAACCTAAACTCCCCTTACGCTTGGCTTGTGAAACAGGATACACTGGCATAATCCAAAGAATATCAACTCCCATCTCTTTCAAACGAGGCATGTGCTCGGCAAAAGCGTTGATGGTTCCTTCAGGAGTGTACTGGCGAATGTTCACCTCATAGATATTCGCGTTACGAGTCCAATCCAAATGCATGGAATGACTGCAACATGATTTTTCATGCTTGGCATCCGCCTCTTTTTTTGCCTTTGGTGTATTTTGGCAAGACGTCAATAAACTTGCTATCAAAAGCAGGCTTAATGTTGAATTAAGAATTCTGTTCATCATTTATATTTTTAGTTGTAAGACATTAGTTGATTTTTTCAAAAAGGGCCACTGAAAAGTCGCTATCTAAACTAACTTTAGAGTCAAGCACTTTTACAATTTTCCCTGAATAAGCATCTCTCAATTGCGTCCCCTCTTCGAAACCGGAAACCGGAATTTCCTTCTTGCCTTTCTCAAGGTCAAGGGCAACGACAACATAGTCCTGATAATTTTCCTGAGCAAAACTTCTGCTGAACACATAGGGCTTTGCAGAAATCATTTGATGCACACCCGCTCCAACAGCAGGATGATTGCTACGGAATTGGCCCAGCTTCTGCCAGTGCTGAAGCAAGGCTTGTGTTTTGGCATCCTTGGCAATATCTTCCCAGTTCATAAACGAACGTAGAGTGGCATCACCTTGAGTGCCCTCGATCTCCAATGAACGAGCCGACTCGTCGCCATAATATACCTGAGAAGTTCCCGGGCAAAGCAAAAGCTTGGTTGCCGTTTCGTAGGTCTTACTTCGCGATGAATCAAATGGACTGCCATCGTCGTGCGATGTCAAATAATTTAAAACACCCACCGTTTTCAATTCTTCATTCAGAATGGTCGAATAACGAGAGAATAAATCCTCGTAATTAGTCGTGGCATTGTATTTAAATTCAAAGTTGATCATGCTGTTAAAGCCATAATCGTAGTAGTTTACTTTTTTATCCCCAAAATCAAAAGCCTTGGCTGCACTGATATTGAAATTGTAAACCTCACCAACCAAATAAAAGTCATTGTCATCCAAAACTTTTTCAGGATGGTCCTGCTTCCAGGTTCTGAATGCATACTCACACTCCTTTTTCAAATCAGCCCAAACAGACTCCTCGGTGTGCTTCACGGTATCAGCTCTGTAGCCATCAATTCCAAACTCTAAAATATAATCGCATAACCACTTGATCAGGTAAAATCTTGGTGTTCTGGGATAGCCCGTTCTTTTGAAGAAGGCATCCAATTCAGCCATCTCTTCATCGTAACGGCCCTCAGCTTTCCATTTCTTTGCCAGTTCGGCTGGGATATCAACCTCTTGTGTACTCTCCGTCTTCACATCAGGCAAATTATTGGTCAAGGTACACTCGATGGTTGTTTTATAGCTGGTATAGTCACAAGTTGGACAGGTTCTCACCCATGATTCTTCCCAAGCCGGATCCTTTTCGGTAGCCGGTCCGGTATGATTAATCACACCATCCAATAAAATTCGGATACCATGCGCATGAGCTGTTTCAACCAGTTCAGCCAAATCGGCCTTTGTTCCAAAGTTAGGGTCAAGTGCCGTCCAGTCCTTAGCCCAATAGCCATGGAAACCGTAGGTTGCCCCTGTTCCTTCATCAACAGCGCCATGAATTTGTTCGGTAATAGGTGTCATCCAAATGGCATTTATTCCCAGATTATTAAAGTAACCTTCTTTAATTTTCTGAGTTACCCCTTTGATATCACCGCCTTCAAAGCCACGTAACTTTGCCGTTTTCTGAGTTCGATCAAAATTAACATCATTGGATTGATCGCCATTATTAAATCGGTCAGTCAATAGAAAATAGACATTAGCTCCTTCCCAAACGAAAGGTGCATCACTCTTCGTCTCTTGTTTGTCGGACGTCGTACATCCGCCCAAAACCAAGAGAAACACAAGCAGACTAATTAGTTTTGATTGAAGTTTCATGATTTTATACTTATTCGTTTTTAAAACCAAACCTGGCAGGTTTGATTTACATCTTGTTAATAAACCTGTCAGGTTTAAACTAAAATTTTACATTCACAGTGTTGGCATCACCCGACTTGATTTTCACTCTCACAGATAAAAGGTTCTTTTGGGCATTCCAGCTAAAATCAGCTTTTTTACCTGCAAGCTTTACCTTTCTAGGTTCTCTGATTATATTGTGAATAATCAGTTCAAATTCACGATCGACAGCAGAAAAGTTCGTCCCTTTTTCCGAATCGAAACGAATCGTCAGGTTCTTCTTGTCAGCTCGAGATGTGAAATTGATTTTCTCGTAATTGCCTTTCTCAAAAGCATCAGGTGTTTGCCCATCATCATCAAACAAATAACCATGACCTTCGGCAACAGTACCGGCATGATAATAATGCAAATCGATATGCTTGCTTGAATAGTCAACCGTTGACTGCACCAGTTTGGCCATCGGTACAAACGAGCCTGCTCGCACATAAACCGGAATATGATCTTCCACAACGTCAACTTTCTTACTTGAGCCGCCTTCAATCATCTGATCGGTATAAAAATCGAACCAGCTGTTGTTAGCCGGGAAATAAACTTCTCTTTCTATCGCCTTGGCGTCCGTTATTGGCGAAACCAAAAAAGCATCGCCCCACATATAAGTCTCCGAAACGTCAAATAGTTTGCGATTATTTTCTTCGAAAAACAAGGGACGCATCAGTGGCATACCCGATACCGAATTTTCATGAGCCAGTGAATAGTTATAGGGCAACATGCGGTATCTCAATTCAATGGCTTTTTTAGCCAGGGCTTTTGTTTTTGCTTCGCGGAACACAGGCTCCGAAGGAACCGCCTCCTGTGCATGCGGACGGAAGATAGGCTGAAATACACCATATTGTAACCAACGCACATACAACTCATCATCCAAATTGTCTCCAGCAAAACCACCCAAATCAGAATGCATATAAGCCATGCCCTGCAAGCCCATCTGCAAGGAAATCTCTGTTTGAGGTTTTAGTCCGTCCCATGAGCGACTCACATCACCCGACCATGGAATCATGCCATACCGTTGTGACCCAACAGCACCAGCTCGCATCAAAATGAAAGGGCGCTGATTTGGGAAATCTTTTTTGTAGCCCTCGAAAACCAACTTAGCCCATTGGTGTCCATAAATATTATGCACCTCATCAGCCGAACCATTGACATGTTGCAAGGCTGAAGGATGAACCTCAGGTTCGCCTAAATCGCCCCACCAGCCACCAACGCCATTGTTGATTTGTTCCTTGTAAATATTCCAAAACCAATCTATCGCTTCGGGCTTAAAAACATCAACCAATCCCGTATTTCCAAAATAAAAATCGTATTTGAATGGATTTCCCAAAGAATCCGTACCCAACACTTTATTTTCAACCGCCTCGTCCCAACGCTTGGATGTAGTCAAAATAAAGGGCTCTGTAATCAAAATCGTTTTAACGCCCTGCTTATTAAAATCGGCCATCATCTGTTTCGGATCAGGAAACGAATCTCTTAAAAATTCCAGATTTCCCATATTCCCTTTCATCTCTTTTCCAAACCAGAATAAGTCCAGAATAATGGCATCCAAAGGAATACTGTCCTTTTTAAAAGCCTCCACAGTTTCACGTGTTTCCTTTTCGGAATGGTAACCAAAACGAGATGAAAAATTCCCCAAAGCCCATCGGGGAATCAAGGCTTGTTTTCCGGTCAGATCAGTAAATTCCTGCATAAATTCAGGCCAGGTACCACCCGCAATCACCTGATAAGTTTTTCTTCCGGAAAGCGTTTCGTACGCTAACGTATTATTCTTTTCACTATCCAAATCCAGAAATCCAATCGGTGCATTGTCGAAATGAACCGCATAACACTTCGATGAAATCACCAAAGGCATGGTGTAATTCATCAATTCGGAATGCGTTCCGTAACCATAGTGAGCTCTGTTGTATAACTGCAATTTGTAACCCCGGCGGTTCATACCCAAAACACGGGCTCCACCTCCCATTAGTGACTCTGTACTGTCCAAATTGAATTCGATATTCTCATATTCATTTGAAGCAAAATAGCCTCTCTTTTCAGATATCAATTGGTTTCCCTTGTAGCTGTAGCTGATCTGAAAAGGCGATTTGTTTAATAAGACCTTCATGCCTGAACTGGCATATGTCAGTTCAGACTTGCTGTCTGTCAATTTAGCCTTAACTTCTTCGGGTTTTAAAACAACAGCGTGCGACTCGGCATTGAAACGTTCCCCTGCCGGGATAAAACTTGTTTCAACAATATTCTTATTATAAAACTTAATCAAATACTGACCATCGTTCGTGTTTACAACCAAATGCTCATTTTTTAATTCGTAACTCTTATAAGTACGTTGCTTGTTTTGTGCAATCGCAATTCCGGAAAGGAACACGAGTAAACACAGAACCTGAATCTTTAAAAAGAAATTCTTTCTCATTTTTATATTATCGTATCAAACAGATATACTTAAACGCTGAAAGTCAAAAAGACTCTATCAGGTTTTAAATCATCACATTATTTTAATTCCAAAATCATAACCGATTTTGCAGGTACTTCAATTGTGCTGATATCGTTTAATTTTTCGCCTGTCATCACATTTTGAGCTGATGTAAAACCCGACATCACTTCATCAAATCTTTTACGGTCGACTGTTTTAGCCTCATCTTCATCATTGTTCATGATCACCATAATGGTTTTCTCATCATTCGAACGGAAATAAACGTAAGTTTCATCCTGAGGCACAAAATGCATCAATTTACCCGTGTGTAATACGGGATTATTCTTGCGGTAATTCAAGAGTTTTTTTAAGAAATCAAAGGCTTCATTTTCACGATCGGTTCTTCCCTCTTTTGTAAAGGCATTTCTCTGGTCACCTTCCCAACCTCCTGGAAAATCAACACGCATCACCCCATCACCATCAGATTTACGACCTTCCATCAGGATTTCGCCACCGTAGTACAATTGAGGAATCCCTCGAGTCGTCAATAAGAAACTCATCAACATTTTATATTTACGCATGTCACCATTCAGGACGGTCATCATTCTATCCGTGTCGTGATTCTCCATGAAAGTGAAAATATTTTCAGGATGCGGATAGAAGTAATCGAAAGCTAAAGAATTGTACAGTCGAATCAAACCCGTATTCCAGTTCAATTTCTCATCCAATGCTTTAGTCATGGCTTCCAATAATGAAAAGTCCATCACACAAGGTAAGTTTGAGTTATAAGCATCGTGATTTAAGGCATCTTCCTGCCAATACGAAATTTCGGCAGCCGTACTTAACCAGGTTTCACCAACGATATTAAAATTCGGGTATTCGGTCATAATTGCTCCGGAATAAACCGCCATCGCATCTTTATCATTATAGGGGTAAGTATCAACACGAACACCACCCAAATCAGCAAATTCGATCCACCAAATGGTGTTCTGAATTAAATAGGTCAACAACAAATCGTTTTTCTGATTCAAGTCGGGCATACTTGTATCAAACCAGCCATTAAAATTTAAATCGTAATCGACTTTTGATACATAAGGATCATTCGTAGTACTCTTACGGTGATTCGAATTGGTAAACTCAGGGAAAGTGTGAACCCAATCCTTCGAAGGCAAATCTTTCATCCACCAATGCACAGAGGCTGAGTGGTTGGTTACAATATCGATAATCAATTTGATACCACGCTTCTTTGCTTCAGCAGACAAACGGGCATAATCATCGTTCGTGCCATAACGGGCATCGATTTTATAAAAGTCAGAAATAGCATAGGTATGATAGGATACCTTATCCATATTATCCTCCATCAAAGGGGTATTCCAAAGAGCCGTAATGCCCAGTTCCTGCAAATAATCCAAATGGTTGATAATTCCCTGAATATCGCCACCATGACGGGCATTGGGGTTCTCTCTGTCGCAAATATCTTTCATTCCCTTAACAGTATCGTTATCGGGATTACCGTTGGAGAAACGGTCGGGCATGGTGAGGTACACCACATCTGATGAATCAAAACCTTTACGATCAGCAGAACCCGCTCGCCTTTGTTTCAATTCGTATTGGTATGTTGCTTTTGTTTTGCCCTTATCTGTGAAAAGGATATCAAAACTACCGGCTTTAGCCGATTTGTCAATCAGAAGATTAACGAACAAATAATTGGGATTATCCGTCTTAATGACTCTATCAATTGCGACTCCCGGGTAGTCAATCGCCACCCGGCAATCTGAAATATTTTCGCCATGAATCATGACTTGTAATTTGGGATTGGTCATATTCGCCCACCAAAACATGGGTTCAACATGATCCAATTTAATTCTCCCTGCAAAGGAAGATGTCCCAGAGATAAATATGAGACTCAATACGATTAATAAGGTTTTTAATCTATTCATGGTTGGGTTGTTGTTTATCCGATAAATATCGGAAGCTTGGTTGTTGAGTTGTTTGATTCGCAAAATGTACCGGTTGAAAATACATCTTAGCAAATTCCCTTTTGTACTGAATTTTAAAGGTAAAAAAATTGGCTTGCACTCCTTGTTCTTATACACAATTCAGCAAGCCAACTTTTCATTAGAGAGATTAATTTTCTATAACAAGACTACTGCTCTTCTCTATTTTATATTCATCGTCCTTGATAAAGATTGAAATATCATCCCCTTCTTCATTTATGACACCAACTTCCTCAGCTGACACATAAATATTAAGCAGGTTACCACGGAACAATACTTTAAAAGAATAAGATTGCCATTTTTCAGGAATTAAAGGCTTCAGGCTAAGTTGTCCATTAACCACACGCATACCTCCAAAACCTTCTACAATCGACATCCATGTACCAGCCATACTGGTAATATGTAAGCCTTCGTGAGCTTCACGATTGTAATCATCCAAGTCCAAACGAGACGTTCTTAAATACATTTCGTAAGCACTATCGATATCTCCAATTTTTGAAGCCAAAATAGAGTGGATACATGGTGATAATGACGACTCGTGAAGTGTTCTTGGCTCATAGAAATTATAATTCTTCTTGATGGTTTCCATGTCGTAGTTCTCTTCAAACAAATAAACGCCTTGTAAGACATCAGCTTGTTTGATAAAACATGAACGAAGAATTCTATCCCAAGACCAGAACTGGTTGATCGGACGGAATTGAGGATCCAAATCGGAAGCCATCAACTGTTCCTTGTCCATGAAACCATCTTGTTGCATGAAAACACCGGTTTCCTCATCAACAGGGAAATGCATATTTTCAAGAATATCATTCCATCTGGCCGTTTCTGTTTCGAAATCGAAATTCAGGTTTTTGATAATTTCCTCGTAACGTGCAGGATTACTCTCTTTCACATGTTTGAATGCTTCCTGAGTATAAGACATACACCAACAAGCAATGGTATTGGTATACCAGTTGTTGTTCACATTGTTCTCGTACTCATTAGGTCCGGTAACGCCAAGCATCACATATTTCTTTTTCGCCTCTGAGTAAGTAATTCTCTGACTCCAGAAACGTGAAATTCCAACCAAAACATCCAGACCATATTCAGCTAAATACGCTTTATCATCTGTATGACGGATGTAGTTATAAATGGCAAATGCAATGGCTCCATTACGGTGAATTTCTTCAAAAGTAATTTCCCATTCGTTATGGCACTCTTCACCATTCATAGTTACCATAGGATAAAGAGCAGCCCCATTTGTGAATCCTAATTTCTCAGCATTCTCAATTGCTTTTTGCAATTGCTTGTGACGATAAATCAACAGATTACGAGTCACTTCCGGACGAGATGTACTCAAATAGAATGGCACACAATAAGCTTCAGTATCCCAATAAGTAGACCCACCGTATTTCTCACCAGTAAATCCCTTAGGACCAATATTCAAACGCTCATCTTCACCTGTATAGGTTTGATTCAACTGGAAAATATTGAAACGAATCGCCTGCTGAGCAGCCACATCCCCTTCAATTACGATATCAGAAATCGTCCATTTTTCAGCCCAGGCTGCAACATGTTCTTCCAGTAGGGCACCATAACCTTTTTCGAAAGCAGCAGCTGAAACCTTAGCTGCATTGCCACTGATCTCTGTTTTGTTGTGATTTAATGAACTTAAAACACTCACATATTTGTAAAAGCTAAGCTCATCGCCTTGCTCAACACTAAATTCAACGGTGTTGGCAACATACTTTTCCTTTTCGATGATATCAGCGGTTGCAGTTACATCCTGTCCGTTCTTTAAAACCTTATAACGCATGTTCATACAAACATGGAAATCAAGTTTTTTAGTGCGAGCCGTAATATAAGCTTCACCAGTCATCGACTTGGTGTTCAAAATATCCCAAAACTTCTCATCATAGTTCGAGTCTTCGTTTTTAACGTCGGCATCGATATATGAATTGAAACTGATTTTGCCATCGAAATTCAGTGCTGTTACTGAATAGCGAATCACACCAACTTCAGAAGTTACAATGCTCAAAAAACGTTTAGCTTCGATTTTCACCTTATTGCCATTGCTCATTGTAGCCACAAAAGAACGCTCCAATACGCCTTCTTTCATGTTTAGCGTGCGAATAAATTCACTCACTTCACATTTTGCTAAATCAAGCATTTCTCCGTTTATTTTAACATCAATGCCAATCCAATTTGGCGCATTAAGCACCTTAGCAAAATATTCAGGGTATCCGTTTTTCCACCATCCCACTCGGGTTTTGTCTGGATAATAAACCCCTGCAATGTAGGTTCCTTGTAAAGTCTCACCGGAATATTGCTCCTCGAACATAGCTCGTTGACCCATATTTCCATTACCAAGACTAAATATACTTTCTGATGATCGATGATTTTCAGGTGTAAACCCTTCTTCAATGATACACCACTCATCATGTTTTAAATACTCGTTCATTTTTCTTCAATTTTTAGATTACAGTCTCAATAAAAATTATGAGCTGATAGTAACCTGCTACATTTAATTGAAAAGCTTTTTATCGTACGATGCGACAAAAGCCATCGTACTCTTATTTTAATTCGGATTCCATTTTTTCAAAAGAAAAACCCTCAAACCCCGGAACAACGAAATTGGCCTTATTTAACACCTCAGGCGAACCAATTCCGACACAACGCATACCGCCATTTATTGCGGCCTCTACACCAGCCTCAGCATCTTCAAACACAACACAGTTAGCTGGATCGAAACCTAAAAGTTCGGCACCTTTAAGAAATACCTCCGGATCCGGCTTAGCTTTGCTAACATGTGTTCCATCAACAATCGCATCGAAATATGGGGTCAGTTCCAATTGATTAAGAATGGTCATGGCATTCTTACTTGCAGAGCCCAAGGCAATCTTAATACCTTTAGCTTTTAGATCTTCAAAGAAATCCTTCACACCAGGTAAAATTTCATCAGGTGTCATCTTCAGAATATATTGTAAATATTCCTCATTCTTTTTAGCAGCCAATTTCAATTGCGTTTCTTCATCAAGATCAACGCCTCCAATTTCCATTAGAATCTCCAAAGAACGCATACGGCTCACACCTTTCAATCGTTCATTATCCTCCTCTGTAAAATCGAAGCCCAATCCATTGGCCAAGCTTTTCCAAGCTATATAGTGGTATTTCGCAGTATCAACTACAACACCATCTAAATCAAAAATACATGCACTAATCGCTCCCATGGGATTTTTTTTATAGTATAAACAGTTATCAAAATTAGTTCACAGCTTTAGCTTGCTTAACAAACATAACCGAGATGGCTCCCAAAATCATGCATACACCGCATAAAACCAAAACATATATGGCTTCACCATTGAAAAATTCTTTCAAAATTGGACCACCAACAAAACCACTAACAATCTGAGGACCTGCAATCGTGAAATTAAAAATTCCCATAAAAATGCCCATTTTATCGGCTGGCAAGGAGTCAGATAAAATCGCATAAGGCATAGCCAGAATAGCTGCCCAGGCAATGCCGACTCCAACCATAGGAATTAACCAATAAACTGCACTTGAAGGCACAACAACCTGTGTGATCAATAAATTTAAATGAATCATGTCTCCACCCGAAAACATCAGGGTAGACAAAAAGCCAAGGCCTCCCAGTAAAAGAGACACACTATAAACCGTTTTACGACCTATTTTAGTGGCTATTCGTGACATGAAAATTGAAAATATTGCTGCAAATAGACTGTAACCAGCAAATAAAATACCGACCCAGTTACCCGCATCCTGATAAGCTTTTGATGACGTATCGCTTATTGGGCAACCCCAAATATGCTGAGCTACAGCAGAAGTTGTATAAACCCACATTAAATACAAGGCAAACCAAGAAAAGAACTGAACAATAGCAAGTTGCAACATCGTTTTTGGCGTTTGCTTCAACAAACGGAAAAAACCCATGACACCTTTCTCACTCGGATCCTTCTTTTTAGTCAAATCAAGTCCCTTGTACTCTGCATACTCTTTAGGAGCGTATTCTTTTGTTCTGAATACTGTCCAAATAACGGAAAGCAAGAGAGCACCACCTCCTATATAGAAAGACCAAACGACAGAAGAAGGCACTTCTCCATCAGGAGCAACATTGGCAACCCCCAAAACATTGGTTAATACAAAAGGTAAAATGGACCCCAAAACAGCACCCGTATTGATAAGGAAACTCTGGACAGAATAACCAAGGTTACGTTGTTCTGAAGGTACCATATCGGCTACTAAAGCTCTGAAAGGTTGCATTGTAATATTAAAGGACCCATCCATAATGGCAAACATTAAGGCTCCAAATACCAAGGCTGGCATTACATACACAGCGATACCCGCATTCGGTAAAAAGAACATGGCTAAGGCTGCAACAATGGCTCCACCAAAAATATAAGGCCCCCTACGTCCTAATCGATTCCAGGTTCTATCACTAGCGCCACCAACTATAGGCTGAACAATTAAGCCCATTACAGGAGCAGCTAACCAAAAAAGTGAAAGGTGATGCAAATCAGCACCTAAATTCGATAGAATACGACTTACATTGGCACCTTGCAAAGCAAACCCCATCTGTATTCCAAGAAAACCAAAACTCACATTCCAAATTTGCCAAAAATTTAAACGAGGTTGTTTCTTCATTAGATTATCATTTTGAATGGTATTATTAAATATCAAACTACACATTGTAATCTGCAAAGGGATATTCTCTCAAAATTAAAGCTATCGAAAACGATAACAGTCAAATACAAAAAAATATCGTCAGAATTGAGACACAAATAGGCTAACTCGGCTTGTGTCACCTTAAAAAAAAGGTACCAATCCCAATTAAACTGAGCTACAGCTCAGCTTGAGATCAATAATAAAGGAAGTAATTATTCAATATAGTCGGAATAGAGGTTACCCTCTGGAATTCAAAATTAGACTAAATTTTACAGAATATCAAAAAATAAAACAAATATGGAATTCAGGAAAGCCCATGAACAGGGAGCTAAACAGCATTTCAAACGGTTGCGAAACAAATTTTAAAAAGTAAAAAAATATTTAAATAGAATCATTTTAAGCTATACCCCTAAAAAAATATCTCTAAAAGCACCAAATTGCTAATAGAGATATCCACTCAATATCTAAACAAGTTAAAATTAATCCTTGTATCTGGTTGATTCCCTAACCACAAGTGAAGTTTTAACGACTCGAGTTACAGGTTCATAATCCATACTCCTATCTTTTATTCTTTCTAGTAGTAGTTCTGTTGCTTTTAAACCAACCTCCTGACCATGTTGCTCCAAAGTGGTTAAGGCCGGATCTGTCACACGAGACACAATACCATCAGTAAAACCAATAATTGAAATATCCTCCGGAACACGCAGACCTGCTTTCTTAACAACTGAAAGAGCACCTGCCGCAGTCAGTTCGTTCACAGCAAATATCGCATCGGGACGTTCAGGAAGGCTCAACAAGGCAGGGACCAACTCTTTGGCTTCATCAAAACTGTCACACTTTATAATCAGGTCTTCATCGACAGCACGTTTATTCTTAATTAATGCCTGACGATAACCTTGTAATCTATTTTGACCAATAAGCATGTGCTGTGGGGCCGACAAATGTGCAATTCGTTTACACCCTGTATCGATCAAATGTTGAACCGCTGAAAAAGCACCTGCAAAATCATCAACAATCACATTATCTGAAGATAATTCATTACAAATACGATCAAAAAATACGATAGGTATCCCATTACTTCTCAGCTCGCGAAAATGATCATAATTTTTGGTCTCTTTTGACATTGAAACCAAAACACCATCAACTCGACTTGATAATAACGCTTGTGCATTATCCAGTTCACGTTCGTAAGATTCATTGGACTGAAAAATCATAACATTGTAGCCTCCATCGTGGGCTATTTTTTCAATACCACTAATAACCGAAGAAAAGAAATGATGAACTATTTCAGGAATAATCACACCAATAACATTGCTTTTACTACTTCTCAAACTTAAAGCAACGGCATTGGGCTTATAATGCCAGGCCTTAGCCAAAGCATTCACCGCCTCCTTCGTTTTCACACTTATATCCGGATGATCTTTTAAAGCTCTTGACACTGTTGAAGCTGAAATACCTAACTCTTTAGCGATATCTTTTATGGTTACCTGTCCGCTTCTCATATATTTTCATTTTTAAACTAAAATAACATATTCCATTCAAGGTCTTCATAGCCCGTAAAAAAATAGACTTTATCCAGATTTTGATTTCCTTCAAGCGTAAATATAAGAATAAATCAACAATTAATATTGACTTCCCACCCGTCAAAAATATGCAGATATATGCATATCGAAATATCATACGTTTGCGGTGACGTTTGCGACGATTTTAGAGCTATTCACATTCATTCAATAAAATGATTAATGACACGCTTTCTACCTTTAGCGCCGAAAATAATTAAGGCTAACTATAGATTTAGCTAACGATTAATTTACAAGAAAGGAAAATTCATAGTCGGAAACATTGAGTTCAATAATTGTAAACTAATTGCTAAATCTTTAAAACATGATTGAATAAAGAGATAGACTCATACAAATATCGAAAACGATTTAAATATGAACCCTGTTTCGAAAAACCATCATCAACACAAACTTCTTATTTACATTAAACTTTTAATTTATGAAACTTAACATTAGTATGTTCAGAAAACTGCTTCTCTTGTTGGTTATGGTATGCTCTTTTACCATTACACAAGCTCAGGAAAAAGTAGTTTCCGGTACAGTTACCGATGCAAACGATGGCATGGGAATCCCCGGTGTTTCTGTAGTTGTTAAAGGAACCACTACGGGTACGAGTACTGACTTTGATGGTCATTTTTCCATTTCTGCCGATGCATCTTCAACTTTGGTATTTTCTTTTATTGGATATAAGAGTCAAGAAATACCCGTTGGCGATCAAACTAACTTGAACATTGCTTTAGCAACCAATACCGAAAACCTTTCCGAAGTTGTTGTGATTGGTTATGGACAAGTTAAAAAAGAAGATGCTACGGGTTCTGTTATAGCCATCAAATCAGATGATTTCAATAAAGGATCTATTTCATCGCCACAGGAACTACTAACTGGTAAAATGCCGGGTGTAACAATTACCTCAGGAGGTGGCGCACCTGGGGCAGGTTCTACCATTCGTATTCGTGGGGGATCTTCTCTCTCAGCCAGCAATGATCCATTGATTATTATTGATGGCGTCCCTGTAAGCAGCGATGCCGTTTCAGGTATGCGTAACCCATTAAACACGATCAATCCGAATGATATTGCGACTTTCACAGTATTAAAAGATGCTTCGGCAACAGCTATCTATGGTTCAAGAGCTTCGAATGGTGTTATTCTTGTAACAACTAAGAAGGGTAAAAAAGGACAGGATTTTAAAGTCAATTATTCTGGAAATGTTTCAGTTAATACCGTTGCAAAACAAATTAATCTGCTTAACACCGAAGAACTGGGAGAAGTCATTCAACAATATTACCCTGACAAAATTAATCTGTTAGGAACAGAAAATACAGACTGGCAAAAAGAAATCTTCGAAACGTCAATCAGTCACGATCACAACATTAACTTCTCTGGCTCAGAATACAACACGCCTTACCGTGTATCAATTGGGTATACTGATCAGGAAGGGATATTGAAAACTTCGAGTTTAGAACGTTATACAGGTGCATTGACCTTAAATCCTACATTCTTTGATGATCACTTAAAAGTGAACATTAATGCAAAGGGGTTGTATATTAAGAATCGTTTTGCTGATACCGGAGCAATAGGTGGTGCCCTTGCATTTGATCCTAGCCGTCCTGTAAAATCAGACGATACCAAATACGACAAATACGGCAATTACTATACTTACTTTAACGGTGATGTAAGAGACGTATTGGCACCTACAAATCCATTAGCTCTTTTAAATCAAAAAAGAGATGAGTCGGAAGTAAAAAGATTTATTGGTAATACACAATTTGATTACAAGTTCCATTTCTTGCCAGAACTTAGAGCCAATTTGAATGTGGCATACGATTACTCAAAATCAGAAGGTGATATCATAGAAGATGCTGAAGCTGCCTGGACTGAATCCAGTAATGGGAATGGTTCGAGGAAAGTTTATTCGCAAGAAAAGAAAAACGAATTGGTAGAATTCTATTTAAACTATAAAAAAGATTTTGACCAATTTGATTCAAAAATTGATTTGGTTGGAGGATATTCGTGGCAACACTTCTGGAGAGAAGATGCAAATAGTGCAACAACCACATTTGATCAGTCATTCGAAAAATCGCCCGCTTCACAGTCAGGAACTGAAAATTACCTCGTTTCATTTTTTGGACGTATGAACTATACATTCAAAGATCGCTACTTATTAACCTTCACACTTCGTCAGGATGGTTCTTCAAGATTCTCAAAAGACAATCGTTGGGGACTTTTCCCATCTGCTGCCTTTGCATGGCGAATGAATGAAGAGCTTTTCTTAAAGAAGTTTGAAAAATTATCTAACTTGAAATTACGTTTAGGTTATGGTGTAACAGGTCAGCAAGAAATTGGACAAGGAGATTATCCTTACCAGGGGATCTATAACATCGGTAATGATCAGGCTCGTTATCAATTTGGAGATACTTACTACAATACAATCCGTCCCAATGCTTACGATGCAGATATCAAATGGGAAGAGACAACCACTTATAATATTGGATTAGACTTTGGTTTCTTCAACAACAGATTAAATGGTAGTGTAGATGCTTATAAGCGTAAAACTAAAGACTTGATCAATGAAATTGATGTAGCCGCAGGTTCAAACCTTAAAAATCGTGTTGTAACCAATATTGGTTCTCTTGAAAATGAAGGTCTCGAAATTTCTTTAAACGGAATTATTGTTTCAAATGATGACTGGAATTGGGAATTGAATGCCAATGCCGCTTACAACAAAAATGAAATCACCAAATTAACCGACTCAAATGATCCAAACTTCAAAGGGGTCTTTACAGGTGGAATTTCTGGTGGTACAGGAAATAACATTCAAATTCATAGCACAGGTCATGCTGCAAACGCATTCTATGTTTATCAACAAATGTACGATGTAAATGGAAAACCTCTTGAAGGTGTTTATGTTGACCGTAACAATGATGGTCAAATTACTCTTGAAGGTGATCGTTATATCTACCAAAAGCCGTCGGCCGATTGGACTTTCGGATTTGGATCTAACTTGGGTTACAAAAAATGGACACTATCGATGAATGCCCGTTTAAGTTTAGGTAATTACGTTTACAACAACATCGAATCAGACAAAGGTCATTTCGAAGGCGTAGTTAGCTCACTTAACAACATTACGAACCGTGTGGCTAATGCTAATGACGCAAAGTTCTTTACTGCTCAATACCACTCTGATTATTTCATTCAGGATGCCTCATTCTTTAAGCTGGATAATGTCACACTAGGTTATGATTTGGGTAAAGTTTGCCAGGATAAACTGAATATCTATTTGTATACGACTGTTCAAAATGTATTCACTATTACAGATTACAAAGGATTGGATCCTGAGATATTTGGTGGTATTGATAATAACATCTACCCAAGACCAAGAACATTCCTATTGGGAGTAAACGTTAATTTCTAATTCATTTCGATATGAAAACTAATATAAAAAAATATATACTGATGGCTGCTGTAGCTTTGGGCTCAACGTTAACTTCGTGTGTTGACGACCTGGATACTACACCTATCGATCCTAATTATAAATCAGGAGATAAAATTTATGTTTCAGCTGAATCATACAAGCAAGGACTTTCAAAACTTTACGGTTCGTTTGTACTTGCTGGACAGGAAGGTGCCGGAGATAACGCTGATATAGCCGGAGGAGATCCTGGTTCTACAGTTTATACCCGTTTGTTATTCTACTGTCAGGAACTCTCAACCGATGCTGCTATTGCTGCTTGGAATGATGGTGACATCAAAGAATTTCACAATCAAAAATGGACTGCAGGTAACGGTTTTGTGGGAAATATGTACACCCGCTTATACCTAACCATTGGGTTCATCAATCAATATTTAAGAGATACGGAACCAGGAAAACTAATTAGCTCTCTAACTAGCGAAGATCTTAAAAACATCGAGCAATATAGAGCTGAAGCACGTTTGCTTAGAGCAATGGTTTATTACAATGCTTTAGACCTGTTTGGTAGTGTACCTATTCTGACCGAGGCAGACCCGGTAGGTAAGTTTAAACCTGAGCAGAAAACGCGCAAAGAAGTCTTCACATTTGTTGAAACTGAAGTTAATGACATTGAGAATCTGTTAGCTGAACCTGGAAGTAATGAATATGGACGTATTGATAAAGGCGCTGCATGGGCTCTTATGGCAAGAATGTATTTAAATGCAGAAGTCTACATCAACGAATCAAAATACACCGAATGTATCGATTACTGTAAAAAGATCATGCCTTTCTATTCTTTAAATGACAGTTACGAGGAACTATTCATGGCTGACAATCATTTAAAAACCAATGAAATGATATTTGCGTTTGCATGCGACGGATTAAATTCTCAAACTTACGGAGCAACAACCTATCTTATCCATGCTGCAATTGGTGGTGATTATGTACCAGCCAATGCCGGTATTAACGGTGGTTGGGGTGGAAACCGTGTAACATCTGCTTTCGTAAACAAGTTTGATCAGAATAATGACAAAAGAGCAATGTTCTTTACAGAAGGACAATCTCTGGAAATTGATCAAATTGGTGAATTCACCGAAGGTTATATGCTAGTAAAATACACCAACAAAAATTCTGATGGTACTAATGGATCTGATGATAATTTTGTTGATACAGATTTCCCAATATTCCGTTTAGCTGATGTTTATTTAATGTATGCTGAATCTGTTTTGCGTGGTGGAAATGGCGGATCAATAGGAGAAGCAACTTCATATGTCAATCAGCTAAGAACCCGTGCTTACGGTAACACTTCCGGAAACATTACAGAGGCCGATTTAACTCTTGATTTTATTATTGATGAAAGAGCCAGAGAACTTTCTTGGGAATGTATGAGAAGAACAGATCTTATCCGCTTTGGTCAATTTAGTAACTCTAAATATTTATGGCCTTGGAAAGGTGGTCTTAAAGATGGTAAATCAGTAGATTCACACTACAACCTATATCCTATTCCATTGAGCGAATTAAATTCAAATTCGAATTTAACTCCAACTCCTGGTTACTAATCTAAATTCAAACAAAGATGAAAAATATATTATATTCTGCATTACTTGCTGGATTAGCCCTATTATCAGGCTGTACTGAAGATGAAGATCAGGTATACATGAGTGCTAATCCGGTACAACCAGTCCTTCAACTTCCTGAAAATGGAGAGGCTTATATTATCAGCGAGGCCACTGGCGAAAATAGGCTTGCCTTCAAATGGTCAGATGCTGATTTTGGAGCACCAACTGAGATTACCTATAAACTACAAGCTGATAAAGATGGTGGCGATTTCTCAAAACCTATTGAATTGGGAGAAACAACCAATAATTTTATAAGTCTGAAAAGTAGTGCTGTAAACGGAATATTGGTACGAAATGATTTTGAGGCTGAAAAACCGGTGATCGTTCTATTAAGAGTTACAGCTTCAATTTCTTCTAACATTGCTCCTATTACTTCTGAAGTAATTGAAACAAGTTTCACCTTGTACAAATTAGCAGACCCTAATGATGATGGTTCGCGCATTTATATGGTGGGTGCAGCTGTTCCTGCGGGATGGAATCCTGGAGATGCAGTTGAAATGATTAATATTGCACCGAATATTTATCGTGCAACAACTACTTTTGCTGTAGACCGTTTCCGTTTCTTAGGACAAAAAGACTGGAGTCCGGTTTCATACAACTTCCCATTCTTCACTGGTAGCGTTGATAATAATTTCGAAAATGCCAGACAGGCAGACAGAGAAGATGGTGATGAAAACCTTTGGTTTAAGGGAATTCCTGGAGAATACACAATTACAGTCGATTTAAATACAAAATCAATCATACTGGATGCAGCACATACAGATGATAATTCCAGAATATATATAGTTGGCGCAGGTGTTCCTGACGCTGGCTGGGATCCTGGTAAAGCTGTAGAAATGGTAAATATTGCTCCCAATGTGTATCAGACAGTTACTGAATTTGCAGTAGATCGCTTCCGCTTTCTGGGACAAAAAGACTGGAGTCCAACCTCATATAACTTTCCATTTTTTAGTGGAGGTGTAAGTTCTAATCTTGAAAATGCTTTACAAGCAGATAGAGAAGATGGTGATGAAAACCTCTGGTTTAAAGGAACTGCAGGAAAACATATTATAACGGTTGACCTTGACAATAAAACCGTTGAAATTTATTAATACATTAAAGAGGGAATCCAGAAACGGGTTCCCTCTTTTTTTTTTGACTTCCATTTTCATGTGATTTAAATGATATAATTTCTCAACGCCAAACTTAATTAGTTCTTTTCTCTTTGATATATTGGCATATAAATGAAAATTCCGAATCAAGTCATCCCTCAAATAGCACTGTGGAATACCCATCTGCAAGTCTGTGCCCTCCTATACCATTACCCCTGAAACTACAAGACTCAGTCACTAAGCGTTCGTCACTTTTTTCTTTTCCCAGACTTGAACTTGAATAACCTTAAAACGATTAGAGTATTTACGATAAAATTTCATACTCTGACACGATATCCTTTTAACATTTATTCACTTCTCATAAATTTTTCTTATATTAGTATGTCAGCTAGGTTTCGGTAACACATTGATAATACACGAAATATGACCTCAAACAAACTTCTACTCCCTACTCTGAAGATGAGTATTAGGAATAATTTAACAATGAATTGGGACCTTATTCTATGATACATATATTCAAACATACACATATTAATATATCAAACGTTTGCGGTGACGTTTGCGACGATTTTATAAGCTTTTAACATTCATTAACTTATACGATTAATCAAGCACTTCATATATTTATGTAGAAAATAATTAAGGCTAACTTAAGATTTAGACAACAATTGGTATACAATAAAGGAAAATTCATAGTCGGAAACATTGAGTTCAATAATTGTAAACTAGTTCCTAAATCTAAACTTGATAGAATAATGAAATAAAGTGGTATTAATATCGAAAACGATTGCAGTTAAACTCTATCTCTTAAAACTATCATTACATCTAACTTCTTATTTATCTTAAATTTACATTTATGAAACTTAACATTAGTATGTTCAGAAAACTACTTCTCTTGTTAGTAATGGTATGTTCTTTTACCATTATACAAGCTCAAGAGAGAGTAGTAACTGGTACAGTTACCGATGCAAACGATGGCATGGGAATACCCGGCGTTTCTGTAGTTGTTAAAGGAACAACTGTAGGTACAAGTACCGACATTGACGGTAAATTCACCGTCACAGCCGATGCCACATCAACCCTCGTATTTTCTTTTATTGGTTATAAAACTCAGGAAATACTTGTTGGCACTCAAACACTAGTTAATATCGTTTTAAGTGCCGACGTCGAAAACCTTTCCGAAGTTGTTATTGTAGGTTACGGTCAAGTTAGAAAGGAAGATGCTACAGGAGCAGTATTCTCATTAAAATCAGATGACTTTAACCAGGGATCTACGAGTTCTCCTCAAGATTTAATCGTTGGTAAGGTTGCTGGGGTACAAATCATCAGTGATGGTGGAGCTCCTGGTTCTGGTGCAACGATTCGTATTCGTGGAGGGTCTTCAATGTCAGCAAGTAATGACCCACTCATTGTAATTGACGGAATGCCTTTGGATAATAAAGCAATTGATGGGATGAGTAATGTTTTAAGCTCATTAAACCCTAACGATATTGAAACTTTTACCGTATTAAAAGATGCATCAGCAACTGCTATTTACGGTTCACGTGCTTCGAATGGTGTAATCCTTATTACAACTAAAAAAGGGAAAGCTGGTCAAAAAATACAAATCACCTATGACAATAAATTCTCAATAGGTAAGATTAAAGAAACTATTGATGTTTTAAGTGCTGAGGAATATAGAGCTTTAGTTAATGAAAGAGCTTTAACAAACTCTTCAGTCAACCCAGCATTAATGGGTAAGGCATCTACAGATTGGCAAGATGAAATATACAGAGATGCAACAGGTCAAGAGCATAACCTTGGTATTTCAGGTTCTTACAAAAATATTCCATTTCGAGTTTCTGCTGGTTACACAGATCAAAATGGGATTTTGCAAACTTCTGAAATGCAAAGAACTACAGGAACCTTAAATTTAAACCCTAGCTTTTTAGATGACCATTTAAAAATAAACATGGGTGTAAAATACATGATGATTGAAAACCGATTTGCTGATAAAGGGGCTATCGGTAGTGCATTACGCTATGACCCAACACAATCTGTTTTTAACAAGACTGGAATTTATGGTGGCTATACAACATGGTTAATGGGAGATGGATCAAGGAACGTAAATGGAACACGTAACCCTGTCGCTCAACTACAACAAAAAAATGATAAATCTGAAGTATCAAGAGTAATCGCAGATTTTCAAGCAGACTATAAATTACATTTCCTTCCAGACTTAAAAGCTAGTATGAAGCTGGGCTATGACTATTCTGATAGTGATGGTAGTGTTATTACAGACCTAGATGCTTCATGGGTTAGAGCTTCTTCTACAGGTGTAAAGAGAGATTATACTCAAGAAAAGAAGAATGAATTAGTCGACTTCTACCTTACTTATAATAAAGACCTTCCATCATTAAGCAGTAAATTTAATGTCATGGGTGGTTATGAGTGGCAGCATTTCTGGTCTAAATCATCAGCTTTCGAAGTTGATCGAAATGATGACGAAATTGAAGATTCTAAAAATGAAACAGAAAACTATTTGGTTTCATTCTTTGGTAGAGCTAACTACACATTTATGGACAAGTACATCGTTACAGCTACATTACGTAAAGATGGTTCATCAAGATTCCATAAGGATAATAGATGGGGAACTTTCCCTTCTGCAGCTTTTGCATGGAGAATGAGTGAAGAAGCCTTTGTTAAAAATATTGAGGCAATTAGTAATATCAAGCTTCGTTTAGGATATGGTATTACAGGTCAGCAAGAGTTAAATAGTGGGGACTATCCATATATGGGAACCTACCGATTAAGTGATTCAAGAACCAGATACCAGTTTGGGGATCAATTCTATACTCTAATAAGACCTGATGGATACGACGAAGGCTTACAATGGGAAAAAACGACTACTTATAATGCAGGTATCGACTTTGGATTCTTTAATAACAGACTGAATGGTACTTTTGATCTGTATAAGCGTAAAACAAAAGACCTATTAAATACAATCCCTGTACCTGCAGGAACAAACTTTACGGATAGATTACTAACAAATGTTGGTGATTTAGAAAACAATGGATTTGAATTCTCTGTTAATGCAATCGTTTTGGATAAAGATAATTTGTATTGGGAGCTTGGATTTAATCTTGCATATAACAAAAACGAGATTACCCGTTTGACCAATTATGATGATCCTGATTACAGAGGTGTTGAAACTGGAGACATTAGTGGTGTTGGTGTTGGTAATACGATCCAAATTAATGCTGTTGGGCACGCACTAAATACATTTTATGTATATGAACAAGTGTATAATAAAAGCGGAAAACCAATCGAAGGTCTTTATGTAGATAGAAACAAAGATGGTCAAATCACATCTGCCGATAAATATTATGCTGAAGATCCTGCCCAGGATTACAATATGGGATTTTCATCTTATATCAAATATAAGGACTTCGACTTTGGATTTAACGGTCGAATTGGAATTGGAGGTCAGATTTACAACAATGTTATTGTAGGCGGTCGTTATCAGGAGATGACAGTCAACGAGTACTTGACCAACATGCCTTCAGAAATTAATAAGTCAAAGTTTGAGACGGCTCAACAATATTCTGATTATTTCCTTGAAGACGCATCCTATTTAAGAATCGATAATATTACTCTGGGCTATAACTTTACTAAATTATTAAAACCTCTTCTAGGTTTTGATATGAACGCAAGAGCATTTGCAACTGTTCAAAATGCATTTGTATTTACAGACTATAGTGGATTAGATCCTGAAGTTAACGGAGGTATTGACAATGATGTATATCCAAGACCAAGAACATTCTTGTTTGGATTAAATGTGAAATTTTAATTGATAAATGTTATTAATTATGGATAAGAAATATTTTAAAACAAATTATATCATGATAGCATTTGCATTATTATTTGCATGTGTGTCGTGTGTCGATGATTTGAATACGCTACCTCTTGATGAGGATATAAAGACTGGAGAAAATGTATTAACTGATGCAGAGTCGTATAAACAACTCTTAGCCAAATGCTATGCAGGCCTAATCGTGGGAGGTCAAACAGCTGTTGACGCTGATCAGGATATCAGTAGTATCAATGGTGGTTTTTCATCTTATTTAAGACTATTTTGGAATCATCAGGAACTGCCAACCGACGAGGCTATTTGTGCCTGGAACGATGGGAACTTAAGAGATTTACATGATATGGACTGGACAAATTCCAATGAGTTTATTACAGCCATGTATTATCGAATAACACTTCAGATAGCCTATTGTAATAATCTGATTAAACTCACAAATGGTAAATCAGAATACAAAGCTTTTAGTGATGAAGCCAGAGCTTTAAGAGCTTTAAGTTATTATCACATGTTAGATATGTTTGGACGTGGTCCGTTTGTAACCGAGGAAGATGAGATAGGTTCATTTTTCTTTCCTGAAATGGCTACACAAAAAGAATTGTTTGACTACATCAAGAAAGAATTAGAAGCAATTGAAACAGACCTGGCTGAACCTGGAACAAACGAATATGGTCGAGCTGACAAAGGGTTAGCATGGGCTATTTTGGCAAAGATGTATTTAAATGCAGAGGTATATATTGGAGAACCTAAATATACCGAAGCCATTACTTATTGTAACAAAATAATTAATGGTGGCTATTCAATTGAACCCACTTATGCCAATTTGTTCTTAGCTGATAATCATTTGAGAACTAACGAAATCATCTTCCCAATAGCGGCAGATGGTAATAGCACTCAAACCTGGGGAGGTATGACTTTCCTACTTCACTCTACTGTTGGAGGCGATATGCCTGCAAGCGAATCTGGTATTGACGGTGGATGGGGTGGTAACAGAACGACCAAAGCTTTTGTTGAACTGTTCCCTGACGCTACAGGCACAGATAAGAGAGGCATGTTCTATACCGAAGGACAAAATCTGGAAATAGCAGATATTTTCAACTTTAGAGATGGGTATGCACTACGTAAATTTAAGAATATTACATCGACAGGAGCTGTTGGTTCAAACCTATCATTCCCTGATACCGATTTTCCACTATTCAGATTGGCTGATTTTTACCTGGTATATGCAGAAGCAGTCCTCCGTGGTGGTTCTGGTGGAACAAAAGGGCAAGCTGTAATTTACATCAACAAACTTAGAGAAAGAGCATATGGCGATGCATCAGGAAACATCACTGAATCAGATTTAACTCCGGATTTTATTCTTGACGAAAGAGGACGTGAGCTTTACTGGGAGTGTCACAGAAGAACTGACCTTGTTCGATTTGGAAAATTAACCGGAGGCACATACAATTGGCCTTGGAAAGGTGCTGTTGTTGATGGTAAAGCTACAGACGCAAAATATAATGTGTTTCCTATTCCATCCTCAGACATAAATGCAAATCCAAATCTGTCGAATATCTCAGGTTACTAATCGATATTAAATGATACGTTATGAAGAATTTTAAATATATACTAATATTACTTCTCGCAGTAAGCCTTTTTTCATGCGAAGATGATGATATTTTGAAGTTAAATGAGTCAGAATATGTACCTGCCTCAAATATTGCAGGCTTTGGTGAGACTTTAGCGATATCAAAGGCTATAAAAGCTGAGACTATTCAGGTATCGTATACACCTGCTTCATATGGAATAGATATTGTTGTAACAGATACCCTTCAATTTTCAACTACAGCTGATTTTTCTAAACCTGTTAGTTTTGATATTGGTGCATCTGAAAACACGTTCTCATTCACTGTAGGAGCCATTAATGAACTACTTACAGAATCCCTAGAATTAACTGTAGATGTAGAAACTACAGTTTATGCAAGAATAATGACAAACTCACTAGATGGAGTTGAAACTCAGTATTCTTCGGTAGTGAACTTTAAAACAACACCTTATCTGGATATCCTATTTGCACCAAACACCTTCTATCTGTTTGGTGATGGTGTAGGACGCGTCGCACAGAACAACAAACTTAAACTAAATAAAGTCTGGGGTGAAGATGATGCCTGGATGATTGTTTGGATGGAGGCTTCAGGAAGCTTTAAATTGTGTTCTGATGAAAACTACAAGGGAGTTATAGGAAGGATTGGAGATTCTGTTAATGGGGAATATACATTAGGAACTAATACGGGGACTCCTGAAGACAGAGGTGAAGATATTCCAGTACCAGGAACTGCAGGATATTATACTGTGGGTGTAAATCTGGCAACTAATAAACTAATGATAGAGCCTGCTAATGTTTATGTATGCGGACCTACCATCGGTGACGTGTGGCCTACAAGTTCTGTTACAGAAGAGAACAAATTTAAGTTAGATGCTGATAATAAAAAGATGTATTTAACCAAAAGTTATTCAGCTGGCGAACTAAGACTTCATGTAACACATCCTTATATTTCCGCTTCAGACTGGTGGCACGCTGAATTCATATTCCTTAATGGCAAAATTGAATACAGAGCTGACGGTGATGATCAGGAAAGATTAAATATTAACGCAGGTGAACAGACTATAGAGCTTGACTTTATTAATCAAACTGGTAAAATTGAATAAAAATGACGAATCTTAAATATTTATTTATATCACTATTGGCTGTTTTCTTTATCGCCTGTGAAGACGATTTTGAAACACCAAATGTAACCGCGCCTGTTCAAGGAACAGCTCCGGTACTTGAAGAAGTAACTGAGGCTATAGATCTGATTCTTATGAAAAAGAATGAAAAAGATACTATAGTCGATTTAAGCTGGTCTGCTGCAACATACGCTGATCCTATTGGAGTTAGATACTACGTTCAGGTTGATACCGTAAATAATGAGTTTAAAAACCCATTGGAATTTGATCGTGTAGCAACAACTGAAACATCTATTAAAGTAGGAGATTTAAATACTCTTATTTCGAGCAGATATGCTCCAGCTAAACAGGTAGAACTTGAAGTAAGAATCAGAGCTTTTGCTAATGAGGATCTTGATAATTTGTACACTGCTTCGTTTACAATGAAGGTGACTCCATATCTTGATGTACCTATCCCTGCAGAACTATTTATGTACGGAACAGCGACTGCTACAGAACAAGTAAGTGGAGCCTTAAAAGCTTATGGTAAAGACAATATATTTACCAAATACCTAAAGCTGACAAAAGATGGTTTATTTAAATTTTCAGACAAACAAGCAGATGATGGTTATGACTATAACTTCGGTAAATTTGCTACTGTTTCTGATAATATTGAAGCGGCTGCAGATGATGCAGGAAACTTCAAGTTTACAGGTGAAACAGGATGGTATGCCGTAACGGCTGACTTTGTAAGCAGTAATTTATCTATAGCTCCTTATATGGTAGAATCAACTACTTATGGATATGACTACGATAATATTTATATGGTAGGTGGTTACAATTCTACAGATCCATTTTGGGATGCTGGCAATGCGGTTGCAATGACCAAGAAAAGTGAAGGTGTTTTCACTATTGAAAAAGAATTACAAGATGGTGCTGAATTCAAATTTATTGGCCAACAGAGCTGGGGCGATCTTGATTGGGGTAACATCGCCGAAAAAGGTCAGTCTGGTATCTTAGCTCCTAAAGGAAAGAATGATAACATAACTTTTGATGGTGCTGATGCTGTTTATAACATTACAGTCGACCTTAATGCTGGGACTTATAGTATTGAAGCTAAACCTGTTTTCCCAACAGAACTATACATGACCGGTAATGGAGTTGGTCCGGATGATGAAGATTGGAATTGGAAAAACGAACTTCAATTTGTTCCTGTTAACAGTCATCCTGAATTGTTCTGGAAAATCGTTTGGATGAAAGGTTCAGGAAACTTCAAATGTGCTCCTCAAGCTGCATGGGCAGGTGGAGACTTTGGTAGAGATGGAGATGCAACCAATGGAGTTTATGCAAAAGGTGGTACAGACATTCCTGTTCCAGCTACAGCTGGATATTACATGGTTGTTGTTGACCTAGCAAATAACACTATCGAAATTGCCGAGCCTAAGGTTTACGGTATGGGTAATGTATTTGGTGGTTGGGATGGTGGAGATCCTGCTGATCTTTTCACTGTTGACAATACCAATAAAGTAATTAAATTTGATGGAGTTCCTAACGATGGCGAATTAAGAATGTATGTTGATGCACCAACATTGAACTGTGATTGGTGGCAAGCTGAATTCATCGTTCTTAATGACAAAATTGAATTCAGAGGAACTGGTGGTGACCAGGATAGAGTAAATGTTACTGCAGGTGACAATATCTCTCTTAACTTCTTAACCGGAGCTGGTTCGATCACAACACCTTAATAAAACTATAAGCATGTAGGGTAGTCATGAGGCTACCCTGCTTCAAATAATTAAATGCAATTGGTAACTATTCTGGTTGCTGATTGCATTTTTTTATACTGAAACCAAACGGAATTCAATCAATACAAAGTTCTGATTATGAAGAAACTTTACACATACCTTACCTTTATATTCCTGCTAATGTCATTCATTAGTCAGGCACAAATCATAACAACCTCTCCCGCCTTTCCAACCGAAAGTGATGGAGTAACCATCACTTATGACGCTACATTAGGAACCGGAGGTTTAAAGGATTTCACTGGAGATGTTTATGCACATACTGGTGTAATTACAGATAAAAGTACAAACGATACAGACTGGAAATACGCTCCAACTTGGGGAGACAACAGTGCCAAATACAAATTGACCTCGCTGGGTAACAACAAGTGGGAACTAAAAATACTACCAAACATACGCGAATACTATGGTGTTGCTGCTGGTGAGAAAATATTAAAAATGGCTTTCGTATTCCGTTCTTCTGATAGCTCAAAAGAAGGAAAAGGCGATGGAGGAACAGATATATTTGCAGATGTAAGCGAAGGTGGCATAAATGTTAGCTTCTCTGTTCCTGCTAACAATAAAGTCATTCAAAAAAATGAAGATTTACAAGTAACAATACAATCAAATGCCAGCACAAACTTAATCCTATTTCTTGATGGTGTTGAAAATGAAACTACCACAGAAACCGAAATTAGTAAAATCATTAATACTGACGTTGCTGGCAATCATGAGTTGGTAGCTGTTGCCTCAGATGGTTCGGAAGAAGTTAGAGATACAGTTAATTTCTTCGTTCGCGATGATGTTGTAAATGAAACCATGCCAGCCAATGTAACTGCTGGTATCAATTATATTGATGATACCTCAGTAACACTTGTACTGTATGCTCCTAATAAGGAATATGTATATGTCATTGGAGATTTTTCAGATTGGAAACTTGATAACATGTACCAAATGAAAAAGGATGGAGATAACTTTTGGGTGACCATTAATAACCTCCAAGTTGGTAAAGAATATATATTCCAATATCTTATTGATGGAGACATTAAAATTGCAGACCCATATGCCGACAAGATATCAGATCCTTGGAACGATCAATACATATCCAATACAACCTATCCTAATTTAATTACATACCCTAGTGATAAAACAAGTGAAATTGCGAGTGTATTCCAAACTGCGCAAACAAGCTACAGCTGGACCGATTCAGGCTTCACTATTCCTGATAAAAAGGATCTTGTTGTTTATGAATTGCATGTTCGCGACTTTGTTGCTACAGGCAATATTAAAACCATAAAAGATACTTTAGATTATTTGGAACGTTTGGGTATTAATGCGATTGAATTAATGCCTTTCAACGAATTCGAAGGCAATGATTCGTGGGGATATAACCCATCCTTTTATTTTGCACCCGATAAAGCTTACGGAACAAAAGAGGATTACAAAGCCTTTATCAACGAATGTCACAAACGTGGAATAGCCGTTTTGATGGATATGGTACTAAACCATTCTTTTGGGCAATCCCCTTTTCTTCGTATGTATTTTGATGGTACTAAGCCTACTGCCGATAGTCCATGGTACAATGTTGAGAACAATTTCGAAAACCCGGATGCCCATTGGGGATACGATTTCAACCATACCAGTCAGGCAACTAAAGATTTGGTTGATAGAATTAACTCATATTGGATGACTGAATATCATATAGATGGTTTCCGCTTCGATTTCACAAAGGGGTTTTCAAATACACCACATAGTAATTCAACAGATCCCTGGGGAAGTCAATACGATCAGCAGCGGATTGATATATTAAAACGAATGGCTACAGAAATATGGAATGTAAAATCAGATGCCGTCGTTATTTTCGAACACTTATCAGAAAATTCTGAAGAAAAGGAACTGGCGGCTCATGGAATTATGCTTTGGGGAAATGCCAATCATGATTATAGCGAAGCTACTAAGGGTAATAGTTCAAATTTTAGTTGGACTTCTTGGAAAAACAGAGGCTGGGATGGCCCTAAAGTGGTCAGCTATATGGAAAGTCACGACGAAGAACGTTTGATGTACCGAAATCTATCAGAAGGTTCTTCTTTGGATGGTTATAATGTCAGAAATCTGAAGACTGCCCTTTCTAGAATCGAAACCGCTGCTGCTTTCTTCTTAACCATTCCCGGACCAAAAATGATCTGGCAGTTTGGCGAATTAGGTTATGACATTTCCATTGATGAAAACGGACGTACTGGTAAAAAACCAATTCATTGGGAATATCAAGATGATCCAAACCGAAAAAGAGTTTTCCAGGTGTTTGCAGCACTTGCTAAAATTAAAAAGGAAGAAGTTGCATTTGAATCTGACGATTTTAGCCTGAATACCAGCCAAGCTTTAAAGCAAATTGAGATCAACCACGCCGATATGGATGTCCGCATCATTGGTAACTTCGATGTAAAAACAGGTAGTATCTCTCCAAAATTTAGTCAAACTGGTACGTGGTATGATTACTTCTCTGGCACAGAAATCAATGTAACAGATGTTGATACCAGTATACAACTTGCTCCTGGAGAATACCATATCTATACAACAAAACAATTAACCACTCCAAATGTAATTTCAGCTCCCCAAGCATCCGATGTTCTTATAACCGGAACTGCCAAAGAGAATGAAACACTGACAGCCTCCTACTCCTACTCCGACGCAAATGGAGATTTAGAAGGAACATCAGTTTATAGATGGTATCGAGCAGATGATGTCAATGGTACAAATGAAATAGGAATTACGGGTGCAACAGGTATATCTTACAATCCTGGTGCGGATGATCGTCACAAATTTATTCGATTTTCTGTTACTCCTGTAGCACAAACTGGGGAATTATTACAAGGAGATATTGTCTATAGTACTTACTCTGATAAAATAGTTTCCCTTGTGAATCCTCCTGTTGCTAGTAATGTAGCTATTAATGGTGAGTTCGTACAGGACGCTGTTATAACTGCTTCTTATGAATACTCTGATTCTGAAGAAGATCCTGAAAGCAATTCAATTTTCCAATGGTACCTTGCAGATGATCAATCCGGGACCAACGAAGTGGCTATTACAGGAGCCAATACACTTGAATACACAATTACTCGTCAGGATGTGGGGCGCTATTTGCGTTTCTCTGTAACACCTGTTGCTATAAGCGATGAATTACCTACTGGATCTAAGGTATACTCAGCATACTCTGAGCAAATTGACTATTCAACAGGCATTGAAGATGTTGTGGATGAAGAATTAAACATCTATCCAAACCCTGTACAGAACATGCTGCATTTGGATAATTTGAACCAGGTAAAACGTGTCAGTCTTTACAGTCTTACAGGAAAGACAATTCTTTATAAGAATAACCCGAATAGCAACGAAATACTTGATCTCAGCCACTTAAATCAAGGTATTTACATTATCGTCTTTGATTTCCAGGACAATAGTCGTTTATCAAGAAAATTTATAAAAGAATAAATGTTTAATTGATCATCATAATCCCACTCAACCTGTTGAGTGGGATTTTTTCATCCAGAAAGCCCAAATCTTTTAAGAAAATAAAATCTTAATATATTTATATTTTTTAACAACACATCTAGATATTTCAATACTTTATTCACTATATTTGGCAGTATTATTTTAATTTTTGAACAAAAACACTATGAATTACAAAACTGTATTAATCGTTTTTTTCCTGGTAATTACAGGCCTTTCAACCAGTTTCGCAAAAGGAAATCAATTAGAAGATGCTCAAATAAAAGCTAAGACAGAAGGAAAATTCATTTTCATGAATTTCTCAGGATCCGATTGGTGTCGATCTTGTATGATTCTTAAAAAGACAATACTGGAAAGTCCGGAATTTAAAACTTTTGCAGACAAAAATCTGGTCCTTGTTGATGTTGATTTTCCAAGGAAAAAAAAGAATAGACTGACTGCTGAGCAGACCCTATACAACGAACAATTGGCTGAAAAATACAATAAAGACGGTCAATTCCCCACCATTATCATTATGGATTCTGACATGAATATTGTTGCGAAAACGGGCTATAAAAACCTGAGCCCAACTCAGTATGTTGATCACATTAAAAGCTTGATTGAGTAATCCTATGATCCGAAATATTACCACATTATTATTTCTGATTTTTGCACTGAATTCCTTTGGTCAGAAAGAATCTCACACAAAGGTTCTTCTTTTAATGGGATCCCGGTTTGACATTACAGCTGTAAGTCCAAATCAGGAAAAAGCTCTCAGTGCTATTGAAGCAGGTATTTCTGAAATCAAACGAATTGAGAAATTAATTTCCTCATGGGATCCAAATTCTCAAACATCGGAGATCATACAAAGTGCGGGTATAAAACCTGTCGTTGTTGATCAGGAGTTATTCAATTTGATTCGTCGTTCGCTAAAAATTTCGGACTTGACACAAGGAGCTTTCGATATCAGCTACGCCTCACTTGATAAAGTCTGGCATTTTGATGAAGAAATGAAAGAACTCCCCGATTCGGCTACGGTCGCGGCTTCAGTATCGAAAATCAACTACAAAAATATCATCCTAAATCCTGAAGAAAGAAGCGTATTCCTGAAGGATAAAGGAATGAAAATTGGCTTTGGTGCCATAGGTAAAGGTTACGCTGCCAATAAAGCTTTGGACATTATGTCGAAAATGGGCCTGACCGGAGCTTTGGTCAATGCCTCAGGCGATTTAATCAGTTGGGGAAAAGATGAAGGCGGTAAAGACTGGAAAATAGGTATTGTCAATCCTAAAGAAAAAGATAAGATTTTCTCATGGCTCAACATTAACGAAACCGCTGTTGTTACCTCAGGGAATTACGAGAAATTTGTCACTATAAATGGTCAAAGCTATTCACATATCATCGATCCCAGAACTGGATATCCAGTCAGAGGACTATGTAGTGTCAGTATCATTTGCCCTAACGCCGAGCTTGCTGATGCCTTGGCCACCTCTGTTTTTGTGTTGGGGAAAGATAAAGGTCTCGAATTAATTAATCGATTAAACGGGATAGAATGTCTGCTTATCACCGACAATCAAGAACTCTTCACCTCAGAAAATTTACATTTAGACTATATAAAGAAACCAATTACGAATCACAAATACCAAATTAAAATTGGAGATAAACATGCGCGATAAAAATAAGACAAAGCTGCTTCTTGCCAGTTTAGGCTTATTGTTTGGACTCAACTCATGCGTTTCAGTTGCAGCCTATCAAAAAGCCTATCTAAACGACGAGGCCATGGCTCTAAGAGCCAAAAAGCTTGAAAGCTATGAATCAAATTTTCAATCATACCGAGAAGGTGCCGCCGGAGCAAATGGGGGTAAATCAGGAGGAGGTTGTGGATGCAACTAAGAAAAATAATATTACTCGCTACAATTTTAGCCGGGTCCTATACCCTAATGGCTCAAACTGATAAAAACAGCATTGATGACAAACAAAATGAGAGTCAGAAAAAAGTCAAAAAATCCAAAACAAAACTCAAGGATGCTGAAGCCAATTTCCTGTTAAACTATTATGAGCAGGATGGCGATCATTCACCCGTTACCGGTGGACGTGGCACAGAGAAACTTGAGAATGTAGCCCCAACTTTTGTGGTGCATGTTCCTTTAGATTCAGTATCGAATCTGGATTTGAATTTCGGAATTGACTTTTACACATCTGCTTCTACCAATAACATCGATTATTTCGAAGGTCGTAAAACCGGAGCCTCCGGAAAAGACGTTCGCTCTCATATCAATGCAGCCTACAACAGAGATTTGAGGAATTCTGGAAATGCTTATAGCTTAATGGCTGGATTTTCAGCCGAATTTGATGTCACATCATTTCACTTTGGTGGTTCTTACACGATTAATTCCAAAGATCAGAACCGTTCGCTAAGCCTTGATGCCTTGTATATGAACGATTCATGGAAATTATTATACCCCTACGAAAGAAGAGATGGTACAAATTGGTTAAAAGATGATAAGCGTACAACAATGAAATTTGGTTTATCGTACTCGCAAGTCATCAACAAGCGTTTACAAGCCTTATTTTCAGCTGAAGTTGTTTCTCAATCAGGTCTCTTAAGTACACCATTCCATCGGGTCTTTTTCGATGATGTTAATGGAGTTCCTGACGATAATTTAAGAGATTTCAGTCATGTCGAAATGTTGGATGACAATCGTCTTAAGATTCCAATTTCAATGCGTTTGAATTATTATCTGAACGATTTTATGCGATTGAGAACGTTCTATCGTTTTTATACGGATAGTTGGGGGATTACAGCTCATACAGCAAGTATCGAACTGCCTATGCAAATCACACCATCCTTAATTGCTTCGCCATTCTTCAGATATCACACGCAAACCGCAGCTGATTATTTCTATGAATTTGGTCAGGTGAGTAAAGCAATGGTGGATGCAAAAGAAACTCAATTTTATACTTCAGACTACGATTTATCAGATTTAAGCAGCACAAAAATAGGTTTAGGTTTACAATATTCACCCCTGTTGGGAGTCGGTAAGTTCAAACCGCCTTTTGTAAAAAACAAACAAGTTCAGTTAAAAAGTATTGGTTTAAGAACTGCCTTCTACGATAGAAGTGATGGCTTAAATGCCTGGTTGGTTAGCCTCGATTTTGCTTTTACTTTCTAAAAATAAAAAATGAGTAAAGAGGCGTACTAACTCTTTACTCATTTTTATTTACGGATAATTCGAAATTAATTATTTAAAGGAACCAAAGTCGACATTTCACTTTCTTCCCCTTCAAATTCTTCTAAAATTTTCAATGAGTTATCTGTTAATTCTACAATATCAAAAGTTCCTCCTTCGCCATATTGAGTCCAAGAATAATTAATAGCGGTTTTACTGCTGTTACTCCAAGACCATTCTGCCAAGCCACCCAACACATCCGGATTAGGGTTTACAAACTCAACAAAATAAGTCCCTGCTTTCGAGAAAAGAACGGTTATTTCCTCCTCTGTTCCCTCAACATTAACATCATTTATACGAATCAATTTCCAACTTCTACATAACAAATCAGTCCTTTCAGAGCTTCCCATCTCCTCCTTTTTTGTAGCTTTCAAAGAAACAGGTTCCTCTGTTCCATCCTTCAATTCCACAACAAAGTTCATATGATCGGTTCCATAATCCGAAATCTTTATGGTTCCAAATTCTGAAAGGGTAATTGTTTGGTCAGCATCGTACTCATAGGTTCCAAACAATATTGAGTTACTAGCAGATGACTTCACCGTACCCTCTTTTACAATAATGTAGTTGCCACTTTCATTAAACTCAAATGATTTAAATTCGCTGGTCCCTTCAACGACCCATTTTGCATTTATACTAGCCTTTGTTTCAAGCTCATTTTTTGACTCACTATCATCTTTATCGCAAGATACAAAACACATGATAGCTATGAATGCAAGTAAAGTTTGTTTAAAAATCTTCATACTAATATTACATCAGGTTTATAAATAAAATAATATCCATTTAACTCTTTTAACAAAAATAAGATTAAAAGATCTTAAATGGTTTTATATAAAGCCCGAAACTATGAAAAATTTTCACAAAAACATAATCAACCAAAAAAGTTAATAAAAAATTAATCAATATTGAGAATTCAAAAAGGTGATTCCAGGACAGTTACACTTTTACAATATTATTGGGGTTTAATTTCCGATTCCCATCCCAACGGTAAGCAATCAGATGTCCTCCATTTGCGACACAGGCATCCACACAGCATAAATTATCACGGATGACGCCAGCTTGGCCATTCAAACAATAGTGTCCAAAAAAGACAGGCGGATTCTCTACTGAATAAGGAGGTATTTCCACACAAAGTTCAGGAGGGATTGTATAATGAGGTAGCTTGAAACGATTACCAAAGGCCAAAGAACTAAAGCTCTCCCCCTCCATCTTATTCCACCACTTTATTCGAAACATGCTGCGTTTAACCCCATAACTATCCTTAATAATCATATCATTGGGTAAAGCAAATTCTCTTCCCTTCAACAAAAGCATACAAGCCTCATAAAGCTTGCCTTTCTTAGAGTGAATCTTTCGTAGGAATTTCTTACTCAATCTATTTTGAGGATGTTTTTCACGAATCAAATCAACAGCTTCCTGATCCCAACAGGCATGAACGACTCTAAACCCATCAAATTCAAGAAACATGGGTAGAGATCGTAACCATTTCAGGTAAACTTTCTTAGCCTCTTTATTCGCCTGAAACTCGAGATAAGTTCTTCTAATTTGAGCCTTATTCTTCAAACTATGCTCACGCAAGGGAAATCCTTCTTCGTCCTTCGTATAATAGGCCAAAACATTAAGTTCATGATTACCAACAATGGCATAAGCAGAACCGTAATCGACCATATTTTTTATCAGGCAAAGACTGTCAATCACACGAAATCCTCTATCGACAAAATCACCTACAAAAACAGCTTTACGTTCGGGATGAGCATAAACACCAGCTTCCTTTTTATACCCTAAGGTTTGAAGCATTTCTTCCAGGCTCTCAAATTCCCCGTGTATATCTCCAATTATATCGTACAATGTGCTTCCTTTAATTATGAATAATAAATCGTAAACAAACCTCTAAGGGCTCATAGTTCTCTTTTATCAAAGATATAAAAACAAAAAAACTCTCCCTATTGTCAAACAATAAGAAGAGTTTATATTTTAAATCAAATTAATACCTCGAATCAATCAGTCGCTAAAGCTTGAATAATTTCGAAACACGAACTTCTTTCTTTACTTTATTGGGGCCAACATAAGTAAATTCGTTGGTTTTACTACAATACTCATAATCATTTTTCCATTCCTCAAAATTGGCAATAATTTGCTTAATGGACTCAACAAAATAGATAACCTCTTTGTCTGTGGTAGTTGGATGCAACGACCAACGCACCCATCCCGGCTTATGTGTTAAATCACCAGCGCTAATCTCACAGGTAATGGCTTGTGATTTCTCCGGTGTAACATTCAGCATATAATGGCCGTAAGTACCAGCACAAGCACAACCTCCTCGAACCTGAATACCAAAATGGTCATTCAATAATTTCACTAACAAATTAAAATGAATGTACTCAATATAAAACGACATCACACCAATACGCTTCTGACCATCATCAGCAAGAATCGTAACATCATCAACTTCACGCATCAGACTAAAGGCTAAATCGAGCAATTCTTCCTCACGCGCTTCCATTTTATCTGTTCCCATCTGATTTTTCACATCGATAGCCAAAGCGGTTCTTATCGACTGTAAGAAACCTGGTGTTCCTCCATCTTCACGTGCCTCAATACTATTCACATATTTATATTCTCCCCAGGGATTTGTCCAATCCACAGTACCACCACCTGGATTATCGGGAGCTGCTTCGGGATTATAAAGTGCTGAATCGAAAATCATAACACCTGACGAACCTGGACCACCTAAGAATTTATGTGGTGAGAAGAAAATTCCATCCAGCTTGCAAGCCTCATCTTCAGGATGCATATCAATATCAACATAAGGGGCTGAAGCTGCAAAATCAACAAAACAAATACCGCCATGCTTGTGCATCATTTTTGCCATTTCGTGATAAGGAGTAATAATCCCTGTCACATTTGAACAAGCGCTGAACGAGCCTATTTTGAGTTGACGATCAGCATACTTCTCCAACTGTTTTTCTAACTCATTTAAATCAACTCTAAGACCTTCTCCGGGAGGCACGACAACCACATCAACATTGGTTTCATACCATGATGTTTGATTTGAATGATGCTCCATATGGGTGATAAATACTACAGGTTTTTGTCTTTCTTTCTGACAAACCGTAGAGCTCATATAACCACAACCTTTCAATCCTAAAATTCGTTGAAGCTTATTCACAACAGCAGTCATTCCATAACCCGCATGTATCAATACATCATTGGGACCAGCATTACAATGCTGCTTTATTAAATTCTGAGCTTCATGGTAACTTTGAGTCATTAAAGTACCGGTAACATTGGTCTCTGTATGTGTATTTGCCACATAGGGTCCAAAATCCTTCAGCATTCTCTTCTCGAGAGGCTTATATAAACGTCCGCTCGCAATCCAATCGCCGTATACGATAGTTTGCTTACCAAAGGGAGAATAAAATCGGGCTTCGTTTCCCACCGTATTCTTTCGGAACTTTTTGAAATGGTTCTCCAAATTGCTCATTCGTTAGATTTGTTTTATGTGTTTTGTTGTTTGTTTAGATTTCGCATGTCTCAAATCGATTAATATTCAGACTGTTTCATCTGATTTAAGAACGGTCGTAAATTTATATATTCTAAAAAAGGAATACAAATAGCAACCGGATATATTCCTATATCTCAGGCTATTTGTACCCACTCGCAATTCTAAACAGAACATGTATAAATCTGATTGTAAGTGTGTATTATTAAGAAAAGGCAACAATGTGTTAACAATAAATAATTCCGCCTCTTATTTAGAATGGAGCATATTTATGAAGGATAAAAGAATTTGAGGGGAAAACACTAAATTTGTCTTCATTAAAAAAATACCCTTTTCAAAATAACTAGTATTTACAGCAGATTTTAAAGATATATGGAGACAATTATTCAACTCTTCGAAAAGAGTGTAGAACAGTATCCAAACAACCCTTTTTTGTGGGAAAAGAATGATGGCGCATATATTCCTCAATCGTATAAAGAACTTCAAACTGAAGTGCATCTGTTAGCGGCAGGACTTTTTGCAATTGGCATCAAAAAAGGCGATCGAATTGGCCTGCTTTCAGAAGGTAGAAATGCATGGGTTCTCTCAGAACTGGGCATACTCTACGCTGGGGCTGTAAATGTTCCCCTTTCAGTAAAATTAGATGCACAGAATGAATTAAAATTTAGACTTCAACATTCTGAAGCACGACTCCTTATCGTTTCGAAAAATCATCTCTCTAAAATCAGAGAAATTAAAGATGATCTTGATTTTCTGGAACAAATCATCGTAATAGACGAAGATATTGAGTTGCAATCAAAAGAAATTTATCTATCTTCCCTTTTAAGCTTTGGGCAAAACTTAAGTGACGAAGATAGAATGCAATTGGAAACCCTTTGGTTGGCGATTGAGGCAAACGATAATGCAAACATATCCTACACCTCAGGTACGACTGCCGACCCTAAAGGCATCATTTTATCGCACAACAACTACACCTCAAACGTGAAACAAGCATCAAGTTTGATGGATATTCCCCCCAGCTACAAAACGTTGCTTATTTTACCTTGGGATCATTCTTTTGCGCACACGGCAGGCATATACAGTTTCATGTTAAAAGGAGCTTCAATCGCTGCTGTTCAGCAGGGGAATTCACCTATGGACGCTCTAAAAAATATTCCCAAAAATATCAAAGAAATACAGCCGGACATTCTGTTGAGTGTACCAGCTCTGGCAAAGAATTTCAAAAAAAATATTGAAAAAAATATCAAGGCTAAAGGTCCTACTGTAGAACGAATGTTCAACAAAGCTCTCGACGTAGCTTATCGCTACAACGGAATAGGCATGGATAAAGGGAAAGGAACCCGAAAATTCCTTAAACCCATATATAAGTTCTACGACAAACTTCTTTTTTCAAAAATCAGAGACAACTTTGGTGGTAATTTAAAATTCTTTGTGGGTGGCGGTGCCTTACTCGATATTGAATTGCAACGCTTTTTTTATGCAATTGGTCTGCCCATGTATCAGGGATACGGCTTATCTGAGGCCTCTCCAATCATATCGTCCAATGCACACCATCGCCATAAACTTGGTTCATCAGGCTTCCTTGTCAATAATATGGACTTCAAAATTTGTGACGATCAGGGGAATCCATTACCTGCAGGTGAAAAGGGTGAGATTGTTATCAAAGGGGGTAATGTTATGAAAGGCTACTGGAAAAATGATAAAGCCAGTGCTGAAACACTAAAAAATGATTGGCTGCACACGGGTGATATGGGCCATATAGATGAAGAAGGCTTTCTTTACGTTTCCGGTCGATTTAAATCCTTACTGATTGCCAACGATGGTGAAAAATATAGCCCTGAAGGTATTGAAGAAGCCTTTGTTCATAACTCATCCTATATCGATCAGTGTCTTTTATACAACAATCAGAATCCATATACCATTGCCATGATTGTTCCTAACAAAATGGCTATTCAAGCTTATCTGAAATCTTGTGGCTTAAGTTCAAATACTGAAGAAGGCCAAATTGAGGCACTTAAACTGTTGCAATCAGAAATGAATGCCTATAAAACAGGTGGTATTTATCAGGATATGTTCCCACAAAGATGGATGCCAACTGCAACAGCTGTTCTACCTGAAGCTTTTTCTGAAGACAATAAGCTGGTGAATTCAACCATGAAAGTCGTTCGTGACAAAGTTATTCGCTATTTCAACGACTATGTCGATTATCTCTACACACCAGATGGTAAGAACTTCATCAATACAAAAAATAAAGAAACCATCAGGAATCTTTAAAAGGTTCCTTAAAATAACTCGACACAATCAACACACAATTCAACCATGAAGTTTAATTCAAAGACAATCAACCTGTTTTTTGCTTTGCTCCTGTTATCAATCAGCGTCAGTGCAAAAAACTCAGAAGCTGATAAACAACGAAACAATTACAAAGGTAAAGCCCCCAAATACATTTTCTATTTCATAGGCGATGGCATGGGCTTATCTCAAGCCAATGCAGCTGAAGCCTATATGGCAGCCGTTAACGGGCAGGATGGCATTCAAAAACTTGAAATGAATAAGTTTCCACACCATGGTTTTTACACCACAAATGCCACCAATAGATTTATAACCGGATCGGCCGCTGCAGGAACTGCTCTGGCAACAGGACATAAAACCAGTGTCAATACCATTGGTATGGATGCTTCAAAACAAAAGCCCCTTCAATCTGTCGCTGAAAAAGCCAGAGATTTAGGCTATAAAGTGGGTATCATTTCATCAGTCTCTATCGACCACGCAACTCCGGCTTCCTTTTATGCACACCAACCATCTCGTAGCATGTACTACAATATCAGTCTGGATTTAAGTCGATCAAATTTCAATTATTTTGCTGGTGGAGGTATTAAGCATCCTGTAGGAGATGGTAAAGTGGATAAAAACAATATCATGGCAAATTTTGGTATGGGCACTGATAAAGACGTTGAAAACAAGCAAACCAATTCAATTGAACTGGCAAAAAAACGTGGATATAAAATCTTAAACACTAAAAAAGAGTTTAATCAATTAAGAAAAGGTGATGATAAAATCATTGCTATTGCTCCTCGTTTGGTTGGTGGCAAAGCCCTACCTTACGCTATTGACCAGAATGAAAACGATATCCCATTAAGCGAATTCACAAAAAAAGGGATCGAGCTTTTAAACAACAAAAAAGGGTTTTTCATGATGGTTGAAGGAGGAAAAATAGACTGGACCTGTCATGCCAATGATGCGGCTACGGCAATCAAAGAAGTCATGAATTTTGACGCTGCAATTAAAGTTGCACTTGATTTCTATAATAAGCATCCAAAAGAAACTCTAATTGTTGTAGGGGGTGATCACGAAACAGGTGGTATGGCTCTTGGTTTTTCTGGCAGCCATTATCATTCCGCTTTTAAACTGTTACAATATCAGAACATTTCTAACGATGGTTTTACTGAAATTATCAATGAATACAAAAAAAATAATAAGGATAATTACAAACTTGAAGATGGAATGGCCTTAGTTGAAAAACACTTTGGTCTTGGCAATAAGAATAAAGGCTTGGAACTTTCTAATCTTGAGAAAAAGCAACTTAAAAATGCTTTTGAACAAAGTATGAGTGACAATAAGGAAATCAAAAAAGATGACCAATTCTATCTGCTATATGGAAGTTATAATCCATTGGCAGTAACAGCCTGCCACATCTTATCTCAAAAAGCAGGAATTGGCTGGACTTCCTTCTCACATACTGCAACACCAATCCCGGTAAAAGCAATTGGTGTCGGTTCTGAACTGTTTTCCGGCTATTTCGATAATACGGATATGGCAAAAAACATATTCAGACTTCTGGAGTTAAACTAATCATTTGAAACATATTTGAAGGGTGAGCTTTTAAGTTTTCAAATAGAACTTAAAGACTCACCTTTTCCATTTAAAAATATATTGCAAACACAATTGGCATGATTAAAGTTCCTAAAAAATCAGATCTCATCTTAGTTGGCTTATTAATTATTGCGTGCTTCAGCCTAATTGTTTTTCCCAATGAATTTAGTAAGGATCAAGAAGCTAATACGCAACGCGTAAAAGCCCTGGTTTTGTCCACGAATAATGAATTGATGGTAGAAACTGGGATCCTAAAAACAGGAACACAGAAACTTCAAATCAGAATATTAGATGGGAAATTTAAGAACGTCGAAATTCAAGCATTTAATCAACTGATTGGACGTATGGAGTTTGATAAACTTTTTATTCCCGGCGATAAAACTTTAACGGTCTTAAACTTAAACCAAGACCATTCAACGATTAAAAGTGCCAATGTAATTGATCATTACAGAATCAATATGGAACTATGGTTATTAATTCTTTTCGTTATACTACTGGTTAGCTTTGCTGGCTGGGTTGGACTCAAGGCCATTCTATCCTTCATGTTTGCGGGTTTAACCATCTGGAAATTACTCCTACCCGGCTTTTTAAAAGGGTTCGCCCCCATCCCACTTTCTTTGGGAATTGTTGCGCTGCTAACTTCTGTTATTATATTCCTTGTCGCCGGGACAAATAAAAAAGGCTTGGTGGCATTTTTGGGAGCAATGAGTGGGATTATTGTGACCTGCATGATGGCCATTATTTTTGGTGCAGAGTTCAATATACACGGCGCAATTAAACCTTTTTCTGAGACCTTACTCTATTCGGGTTATGCCCATTTAAATCTTACAGATATATTCCTTGCCGGTATTTTTATTTCCTCCTCAGGCGCGGTTATGGATATCTCAATGGATATTGCAGCCTCTCAAGCCGAAATCATCAATCACAACCCGGCAATTAGTACAAAAAAATTACGCCAGTCAGGATTCGAAGTTGGTAAAGTTGTTGTAGGAACCATGACGACCACCCTTTTACTGGCCTATTCGGGCGGTTTCTCAGCACTCCTAATGGTTTTCATCGCTCAGGGTACCCCCATGACTAATATCCTCAATCTTAATTACGTTTCGGGCGAATTGTTACACACCTTAGTTGGTAGCTTTGGTTTGGTCTTGGTCGCCCCTTTTACAGCAATCATTGGAAGTTGGGTGTTTACCCGTCAAAAGGTTTCAAAAATATCAAACTAAAAAAAGCCTTAAACCAAACTCTTCTCGATATAACGCCTAGTTTATTTAGATTAAATCAAAATAAATAAATCTATTTTGCCAAATAAAAAAATAGGCATACTTTTGATTAACCGATTTAGTAAACCGATTTAGTAAAATTTACACATTGAAGAAGAAGTCAATTAAGGATATCGCCCAAGACTTAGGTCTATCAAAAACGACCGTTTCTTTTGTTCTCAACAACAAAGGAGATGAGAAGAATATTAGTAAAAAAACGCAAAAAAAAATATTGGATTATGTCAGTGAAGTGGGCTATCAGCCCAATCAAATAGCTAAGAGTTTAAAAAAAGGCAAAACAAACACGATAGGCTATTTGGTTCCCGATATCTCCAACCCCTTTTTTGCAAAAATAGGACGTTTGCTTGAAGATCATTTTTGGGAAAAAGGCTATCACTTGCTTATTGGTAGTACTGATGAAAATAAAGATAAAGAAACGCAAGTTCTTAACATGTTTGTGAACCGTCAGGTCGATGCCTTAATAGTCGCTTCCTGTTTTATACAAAGTGATGCGATCAAGTCATTATTGTCACAAGATTTTCCTCTCGTATTTTTTGATAGAGAAGATCCGGAAATCGAAGCCAACTACATTTTAGTTGAAAATAAAATATCGATGAAAAACGCAGTTGAAAGTGCAATCGATTCCAAATCTCAGAAACTTGGCTTGATATCATTAACACCAGACGTATATTCTTTAAAAAATCGTATCGAAGGTTATAAGATGGCCTTGACAAACAACAAGATCGATTTTGACAAAGAATTAATCAGAATTGTTGACAACAACAATTTAAAGAAGGGAACGGAAAAAGAACTTAAATTTTTAATTGAATCGGGTGTTGATACTGTTGTATTTACGAATAACCAGATTGCAGTTATTGCCATTTGGCTGATGAACACTTACTATAAAGACAAAGTGAACGATATCAAATTCGTCAGTTTTGATAACGTCGACCTGTTCGATTATTCAATGCCCAAAGTCATATCTGTGGCGCAACCTATTGAAAAAATAGCCATGCACACCACTGATATAATCGAAGAAATACTAAGATCTAAAAAAAGTGAAAACAAAAGAATTGAGTTAACACCTAAATTAATCGAACGAAAATAACAAATGAAAAATAATTACTTAAAATCTGGTCCAATTTTCTTAGCCTTCCTATGTATGGGATTTGGCGATGTTGTGGGCCCTTTAACAAGCCAATTACAAGCTGAATATCAGCTATCAAATTTCATGGCAGGCTTGGTAACCTTCATGGGCTTTATCATGTTTGGTTTACTCTCAGTTCCCATGGGACTCTATCAAGATAGAAAAGGGAAAAAAACGGTGTTGATATTAGGGATGATAGCAGCCCTTGCCGGGCTAACACTTCCTATCCTAGGTGATTTCTCTTCATTTGGTCTATTATTAGGCTCTCTCTTACTGCTTGGCACTGGTGCTACAATTTTACAGGTTGCCGGAAATCCAATCATGAGAGATGTATCTCCAGAGGGTAAATATTCAAGAAACCTATCATTCGGACAATTCACAAAGGCAATCGGGTCCTTATCAGGAGCCCTACTCCCCCTGCTTGCAGCAAAATACTGGGACTTAGACTGGAAAATACTTTTCCCTATTTATTCAAGCATTCTTTTAGTTGCCATTATCTATTTATGGTCTGTTAAAATCGAAGAAAAGAAAGATGAATCTGAAACTCCAGCATCCTTCAAATCGGTATTGTCTCTATTAAAAAACCCCTACGTTTTTTTTATGGTTCTAGCCATATTTCTATACGTTGGAGCTGAAGTTAGTATGAGTGCAAAGCTTCCTAATTTCTTGGAACACAAATTCAATTTTGATATCAAAGAATTAGGCCTTTGGGGAACACTTTTCTTCTTTTTGGCATTGATGACAGGACGATTTCTAGGCGGTATTATTTTAAACTGGATGTCACCTCAAAAATTCTTAAAGATAACATCTATAGTTGCTATAATTGGAATCTTGGGACTATATATCGCAAGTAATTCGATTATCGGCTTTGCTGCTATTCTGATTATCGGTTTGGGATTTGCCAATATTTTCCCTTTGGTATTTTCAATTACAATTGATGCAATGCCTGAGCGTAGTAATGAAATATCAGGACTAATGGTAACCGCCATAATTGGAGGAGCTATTGTTCCAGTCATTTTTGGAGCAGTTGCTGACATTTTCTCATTGATGGCAGGTTTTATTGTAACACTAGTTTGTATAGGCTATATTTTAGCCTTATCATTTTATAAAAGAAAGTAATTGACGAACATGAATATATGGAGTGACAAAAGAGTCGTATTAACCCTTGATGCAGGTGGAACAAACTTTGTTTTTTCAGCAATTAAAGGTGGTAATGAAATTATAGATCCTATTCAAAAACCATCAAACGCTGATCAATTAGAGCTTTGTTTACAAACAATTGTCGACGGTTTTCAAGAAGTTAAAAATCAACTGGATGAAAATCCTGTCGCCATTAGTTTTGCATTCCCCGGGCCAGCCGATTACAAAAGAGGTATTATTGGAGATTTAACAAACTTACCTGCATTTCGTGGTGGCATAGCATTGGGGCCAATGTTGGAAGAATATTTTAATATTCCTGTCTACATAAACAATGATGGTGATCTATTTGCATTTGGAGAAGCATTAGGAGGCATCTTGCCCGAAATAAATAAAAAACTGGAAGCTGTCAATAGTCCTAAACGCTACAATAATCTAATTGGTATAACTCTGGGAACGGGATTTGGAGGAGGTTTGGTACAAAATAATGAACTTTTTATTGGCGACAATTCAATTGCTAGTGAAGTTTGGTTAACAAGTTCAAGGCTGTTCCCAGAGCAATTTGCCGAAGAAGGTATCAGTACAAGGGCGATTCAGAGAGTTTATCAAGAAAATGCTTCCGGTGAATTAAACAAAGATTTAATGCCAAAGGATATTTATGATATTGCAAAGGATGAAAATCATCCCAATACGAAAGCAGCAAAAATTGCTTTTAAGCAGTTTGGAAATTGCTTAGGAGATAGTTTAGCCAACTTACTTACGATTACCGATGGTATCGCAGTAATAGGTGGTGGACTATCAGGAGCAAACGATTTATATATGCCTGCTGTGATGGATGAAATAAATGGACAGTTACAAACGGCTCAGGGAGAAAGTATCCCCCGATTGGTTCAGAAAGTTTATAATATTGATAACGAACACGAGTTTAATGAATTCGTTAAAGATCAGTCCAGAGAAATTATAATACCTGGAACGAATAAATGTTTAAAATATGATCCAGAACCTCGTTTAGCTGTATGCTCAAGTAAACTGGGAGCAAGCAGAGCCATTGGAATTGGTGCTTATGCTTTTGCATTAAAACAAGTAAGTCAGCAATAACAATTGGCTCCATTTTATTGATCATTTTAAGATTGAATTTTTTTACCTAGTATACTAAATCGGTTTAGTAACTAACAAAAAGTCTTTTTTTATATTAAAAACGAAGTTAAGTTCATAATAACCAATTTGTTTAAAAAACCATTTATAATTAATATTTACTAACTATGAAGAAGTACGTTTTACGAAATCTTCGCTCAGGCATAAACAACCCAATAAGGCTTGAGAGTAAGATAGGAGTTTTAGCTTTGCTTTTTGCAATAATGGTTTTGCCATTATCAGTAAATGCAAACGTTACCAATTTGCCAGATGCAACATTAACGGTTGCCACTCAAAAACTTATTACGGGAGTTGTTACTGAAGAAAATGGAACCTCTCTCCCCGGAGTTTCTATCGTTATAAAGGGAACCACACAAGGAACGGTTTCTGATATCGATGGGAAATTCGAAATCTCAATTCCAAACGAATCCAGTATTCTGGTATTTAGTTTCATTGGAATGTTAACGCAAGAAATTACAGTTAGTTCTCAATCTGAGTTGAATATTGTTATGCTTGCTGATACAAAACAAATGAATGAAGTTGTTGTTACAGCCTTAGGTATTAAAAGAGAGAAAAAAGCTCTGGGATATGCTGTTCAGGATGTAAAAGCTGATGAATTAACCCAGACTGGTAACTCTGATTTGGTAAGTTCTCTATCAGGTAAAGTTGCCGGTGTGCAAATCAACCAATCAGGTGGCGGAGTTGGAGGAACATCCCGAATTGAAATTCGCGGGGCCAGTTCTCTATCAGGGAATAATGCTCCTCTTTGGGTTGTTGATGGTGTTCCTTTTGATGATGGAAACAGTAGAGATGGATCAGTTTGGGGCGGAACCTCAAGAGCTGGTGGAGCTTTTGATTTAAATCCGGAAGATATTGAATCAATTTCTGTTCTTAAAGGGCCTAATGCTGCTGCTCTATACGGAGAACGTGGGGGTAATGGTGTCGTATTGGTTACCACAAAAAAAGGAACACGTGGAAAAGGATTGGGCATTAGCTATTCCGGAAGTTTCACTTTTTCTGAAGCGGCCTATATGCTCGATCTTCAGAATAAATATGGTCAAGGTACCAAAGGTGAATACGACAATACCAATACCTCATCATGGGGACCTGAAATGAATGGTCAAATGTTTGAATCATGGACAGGTGAAACAATTGCCTATGAGGCTCAAAAAGACCGCCTGAAAGACTTTACAAGAACAGGTGTTGCCCAAAAACACAACGTTTCATTTACAGGCGGTAACGATAAAGGTACTTACCGTGTGTCTTTGGGAAAAGATATCATGAATGGAATATACGAAGATCATAAAGTTGAGAAAACAACTTTTGACTTAAGAGCAGATTATGACATTAATGAATGGCTGAATATAGATACCAAGTTATCTTATTTCTTAACTGAAGGTAACGAACGCCCTGAAATTGGGAATTATAGCTATGTGTCATACTTCAATTCCATGCCTATGAATATCCGCAACCAGGATTTAGCTCCAGGTTACAACATCGTAGGTGGTAAGCACGTTGAAAAACTTTACACCACTCCTAACGCTGGCAATAGAAATCCATATTTTCTTCAAGCACAAACTACAAATCACGATGAGAAAAACAGAACCTTCGGTTATGTTGCAGCCAATATTAAATTGACTTCTGATTTGAAAGCCAAGTTTAAATATGGTATGGATTTCTATCAGTTTTCCAGTTTAGAAGGCTATTTATATGCAGATAATGTAGATGCTTCAAGACCAAATTATAGCCCTTCTCAATCCAATTTTAAAGAAGAAAACTATGAATTCTTGTTATCCTATAATAAGGATATTAATGAAGATTTTACAATCGGTTTAAATGTAGGTGCCAATAATATGAACAGGTACCATAAAATCTTGAATGCGACTTCCGGGCGTTTGAGTTCAGAAGGAGATTTCTTTTTAGGTGCAGGTTCAAACATCAAGGCTAGTGAAGGAATCACAGAATCAGAAGTTCGATCAATCTATGGATTTGGACAGATTGCTTATAAAAACGTTCTGTTTCTTGATTTTACTGCCCGCAACGATTGGTCATCCACTCTTACTGCTGCTGATGCTAAGTTTGACAATTCATATTTTTATCCTTCATTCAGTTTAAGTGGAATCGTTTCTGAAATGGTAGACTTACCGGAATTTATCACATTTACAAAACTACGAGGTTCTTGGGCACAGGTTGGGAAAGCAACAACACCTTATAACACAAGTCAAAGTTTTAAAATTGAAAACTGGAACTTCGGATTGTCCAGAGGAATGGTTGCATCAACTCAAGTGATTAAAGATCTCAAGCCTGAGATTTCCACATCATGGGAAGTTGGGGCTGACATGAGATTCCTGAACAACCGTATCGGACTTGATTTCACTTATTACAATGAAGAAACAAAAAATCAAATATTACCAGCTCCAACAGTACAAAGTTCTGGTTACGATCTACGCTTAATCAATGCAGGTTTAATTACCAATAAAGGAATTGAGTTAATGTTAACTACAGTCCCTGTTAAAACCAATGATTTCAGATTAGGAATTGACTTTAATTTCGCTAAGAATGAAGGCATCCTCGAAAAATTGGCTCCAGGAATTCCTGAATATGATTTAGGTATGGGCGTTATGGCACTACCGGGTGAAAAACTAGGTGTTATTCGAGGAAGTATCTATAATAGAACTGAAAGTGGCGAAATCATTGTTGATGCAAATGGTTTACAAACGACGGCTCAGGGTGATGATCATATTTTGGGGAATATTCAGGCTGATTGGACAGGATCCATTAATTTGAATGCTGAATACAAAGGCTTCTTTCTTTCTGCTTTGATGTCGATCCAGGAAGGTGGTGATATTATTTCTACATCAGAGCAAAGTGCGGTGTCTTCAGGAACTGCGGCCAGAACAACCGAAAACAACCGTATGGCATTGTTTGTTGATGGAGTAACAGCTGATGGCGGAGCAAACAATGTCATGATTAGTGCTGAAGAATATTGGAGAGAATTATCAAAAGTAGACGAAGAATTTATTTACGATGCCTCACATATGAAACTGAAAGAATTGGCCATTGGCTATAATATTCCGAAATCAATATTAAATAAAATCCCTCATAGTCCTGTAAAAACAGCCAGATTTTCTGTTGTAGGAAGAAACTTATTCTATTTCTATAAGCATACGCCTGGAACAGCACCGGATGCAAGTGCTTATAGCTCTTCATTAGCAGCTCAAGCCTTTGACTTTTCGCCAGTACCTGCTACAAGAACATATGGATTCTCTCTTAATGTTGGTTTTTAATTATTAAAAATAAGAATATCATGAAAAAAATATATTTAGGCCTGATCTCACTGGGACTATTCGTTCTGTCTAGTGGCTGTTCTGATGATTTTGGAGACATGAATGTCCCATCAGATGCCGTAACAGATGTTGAACCTAAATTCTTCCTTAATTCAATGCAACAGGAAGTATTTGCTAATTATCAGCGTAATGTCAACCTGTATCCTGATTTATATTCACAATACTGGGCCAATACCGTTTCAGGTTTTGGATCACCTCGTTATGAATATGTAGATGGCTGGATCGGTAATCAGTGGAAAGAGTTTTACACTCGACATTTACGTGATGCACTTGCTATTGAGGCTTCGTACGCAGAAAACCCAGTATATGTGGATGCCATTGCTATAAAAGATATTTGGATGTGCTACTGGTGGTCAAGAATGACCGATACTTATGGCGATATCCCCTATTTTAATGCTGGTCAAGGTGAAGATGTGCCTTATACTTCACAACAGGAAATTTACGTCGATCTTTTTAAACGATTAGACCATGCAATCTCCAGCATCACAGGTGGTGAAGAGCAATACAAATACGACGATGGTTACGATCTTATTTATGAGGGTGATGCAAGACAGTGGCAAAAATTTGGAAATTCTCTTCGACTACGTCTGGCTATGCGTATTTCCAATGTTGATCCTGTAAAAGCTCAAGCTGAAGTTCAAGCTGCTATAAATGGAACCGGAGGTTTATTAACAAGTAATGATGATGTGGCAAAAGTTCCCATGTGGAGTCAGGGTTGGTACGATTATTTACACCAAATGGCTTGGAATTGGGGCAATGTTCGCATGTCAAAAACCTTCTCTGACAACCTGTATAACCAATCAAGTGCAGGCGAAGACCCAAGAGCACCAAAATGGTTTGCCTACAAGGTAGAGGGGGAATCTAAGACAAAAGAGGAAGCTGGTTTCGATCGGTATAAAGGGATTGAAAACGGTTATAATCTTGTACCTGCAAATTCGGACGATGATTATGCAACCATCAACCTTGAGGGTGGCTATATTGATTTTGAAGGCGATGGCGGAGTCAATCTGATGTATTGCCCTGTTATGTTCTACTCGGAAGTTAAATTTTTGCTGGCAGAAGCGGCTTTGCGTGGTTGGACTACTGGCGATGTTAATACACTTTACAAAGAAGGTGTATCTGCTTCAATGGAATATGTAGGCGTATCAAGTGATGATGCAAGCACTTATATCGATGGACTGCCAAACATTTCAGGTTCTAACGAAGCTCAATTAAAACAAATCATAACTCAAAAATGGCTGGCTAATTTTCCAAATGGTGTTGAAGGCTGGGCAGATTTCAGAAGAACGGACTACCCTGATGTGACTTTACCTAAAGATGGTGTGAGTGGTAGCTCAACCGTTGCTACAGGAACCTGGGTTAAACGAGTACGCTATCCGGACAACGAACACCTTCAAAACGAAGCCAACATGCCATCGGCATTAAATACCTTGGACGGTGATAGAATGGATATTCGTTTATGGTGGGACACTGCTGATACCAAAACCAAAACAGCTGGTATCATGAATAGCAATTTTTAATTTGAAAAAACTAACGAATGTGTATTGGGATTATTAATCCCAAGCACATTGTTTAAACTTTGTTATATGAAAACAATGAAATTAAACATAAAATTATGGTCCTTTCTGGCTGCCTTTTTAATGGTTTTTACCATTGCAGCTTGTGACGATGATAACGATTTAGGTCAGGTTGATGCAACTTCACTCGATTCATTAATTACTGAGGCTAATGACTTAATTGCAACAACTGAAGAAGGAACTAGTCCGGGCGACTACAAGCCTGGTTCTAAAAAACAATTACAGGATGTTTTAACCTGGGTCGATTGGAAAATTGCCAATGCTGAATCTCAAGATGATGTGGCAGATGCAGCGATTAAACTGCAAACTTATATTGATATTTTTAAAACAAATATTGTTAGTCTGGCTGTTCCAATTATTGGTCAATCTAACGATACCTACATTCAAATATCGGATAATATTAAACCTCTTTTTAATGAAAGTTTCACCATTGAAACAAAGATTTATGTTGTCGATTTAGCTACAAAAGGTTATTCAAACAACATATTTGCAACTGAACAATCAGGTCCTGATAGTGGTTTTGTAATTCGTTATTTTGGTGATGGTACAATTCATTTAAATGTTGGTAGTGGCAGTGGCTGGAATACTATAGAATCAGAACCCGGTGTAATTAAAGCGGGTGAATGGATGCATATTGCATTTGTAAATGAAATTAGCAGCCAAAAACTGTATGTTAATGGTGTAGAAATTTTATCACAAGACAAAGCTTATATGCCAGCTCCAGAAGCATCATTTGTGATTGGAAACGGCCCAACCTGGACTGACCGTGTTATCAACGGAATGGTTAAAGATGTCAGAGTATGGTCTAATGCCAGAACTGAACAACAGATCTCAGACAATCAGGATGCTGCTTTTGAAAATACAGAAGAAGGTTTAGCCATGTATTTCCCTTTCGATGCTGATTTGGGTACTGAATTTAAGGACAACACAGGTAAATACACTGCCACTTTTAAAGGTGATGTTACCTGGGCTGCAGATGGGATTCCTCCTGTAATCGTAATCGATTTTTCAGAACTAAACACATCTATTGCTACCGCAACAAGCTTAAAAGCAGAAGTTGTTGAAGGGACGAACAATGGGGATTATCCAATTGGAACAAAAGACTACATTCAAGAACTAATTGATGAAGGAAATGATCTTTTAGCCAATGCTAAAAAACAAGATGAAGTTGCTGCGCAGGCTTCTTCAATTAACTCTAAGTTAAAATTAATTAAAGACAATCTAGTCGCAGATGCAACTGGTATCATGGTAGAACCAGAATCTGATATTTATGGATTCAGCATTACACCTAACTATACGCCTCAGGGGGACTATACCATTGAAATGGATATCGAATTTGAATCTCTGGGCTATGGAACAGCAGTGTTCTTCTATGGTTATTCATATGGTATATGGGCTACAGGCTACGAAGAACTAACCGAAGAGAATGTCTTAAATTCCGGAGCCTTATGGAACTTCACTGACGCGGGTAGCGGATGGCAAGGCCCAAAAGCTGATGCATTGACAATCAAACCTGGGAACTGGCAGCATGTTGCTTTAGTTCACGACAATACCGCTCGTACAACTACGCTTTATGTTGACGGTATTGAAATGGGTGTTGATGACAATATTGGTACTCCTAATATTCCTTCCGATTCTGATTTCCGATTATTAGGAAGCAATTGGGGAAGCGTGATGCACGGCTCTATCAAAGATTTCCGTATGTGGGATGTTGCTAAAGCTGCTGCAGATCTAAACGCAGATATTGATGGAACTGAAGATGGTCTACAAGTTTATTTTCCTCTTGAAAAAGTTGCTGGTGTTAAATTTAAAGATGTAACTGGTAACTATGAAGGTGAACTTAAGGGTGTCAAATGGAATATTGAATAAATAATTAGTTAGAATGAAAATGGAGCCGTCTTTAAGTGGCGGCTCCATTTCTATAACTCAATCAAAATCACCATATTTAATACACGAAATCAATTCAACCATTTTAAGATTAACAATATGCATCCTATCAGAAGTCAACTGCTTTTTATTTTAATCGTCCTGTCTTTATCTCATTCGGTATTGGGACAATCTACAAAGCTTATGTCCTTTAATATTCGATACGATAACCAATGGGATATTGAAAACAATTGGATGCTCCGCAGAGACAAAATCACAAAACTTATAAATAGATACCAACCTTCTATCGTAGCAACTCAAGAAGCTCTGAGTAATCAAGTTAACTTTCTGGATAGTACATTAAGTAATTACAGCTATATTGGAATTGGGCGGGAAGATGGAAAACAAAAAGGTGAATTCTGTGCCATTTTCTACAATCCTGCCAAATATAAAGTCATCAAACAAGCCACATTTTGGTTATCTGAAACTCCGGATATAGTATCTGTGGGATGGGATGCCGCTCTTGAACGTATTTGTACATACGCTCTTTTTGAAAATATTAATACAAAAGAACAAGTCTACATCTTTAATGCTCATTTCGATCATCAGGGGAAAGTAGCACAAGAAAATTCTGCCCGCTTAATTTTAAAGAAAATCGAGGCAATTAATAAAGAAGATTTACCTGTCGTTTTAATGGGAGATTTAAACGTGACCCCGGAAGAAAAGACTATTACAATATTAAAAGAAGAGCTCACTGATGCCATCACGCTCTCTTCTTCCCCATTTTATGGCCCTAAAGGCACATTCAATGCTTTCAAAAACGAACCTGTTACCTCGCGAATCGACTACTGTTTCGTTAAAAACATCAAAGTATTATCCTACTCCCATATCGATGACAGACTTGATAATAACAAGCATATTTCAGACCATTATCCTGTTCTGGTTGAAATTGGGACAATCAAAAAATAGATTCAGACAACATCAAACTTACAAGCTATATACCATTTTAAAATGAACAAGTTGAACCTAAGTAAAATTCTTATTTCTGCATTTGTATTTAGTCTGGGATGCATATCCTGCCAAACAAAAGTGAATTATATTCCCATTGATAACAATCCAATTCAATTTGTAGATCCTACAATTGGATCAGGAGGCCATGGACATGTTTTTATTGGAGCCAGTGTTCCCTTTGGTGCGGTTCAACTCGGTCCCAATAATATTACAATGGAATGGGATTGGTGCTCAGGTTATCACCATTCTGACACAACCATTATTGGGTTTTCACACACCCATTTAAGTGGAACCGGTATTGGAGATTTAGGTGATATTCTTATGATGCCAGTCACCTCAGTTAACGATTACAGCATTGAAAATTTAAGTGCAAAAACACGTCTTTCTGGTTTCTCACATAAAACAGAAAAAGCGCAAGCTTCCTATTATTCGGTTCATTTAAACAAATATAACATTGATGTAGAGCTTACAGCCAGCGAGCGCGTTGGCTTTCAGAAATACAACTACAAACAAAAAGGCAATTCACAAGTAATTATCGATTTGGAAAGAGGAATTGGTTGGGATAAACTTGACAAAGCCGAATTAATAAAACTTGACGACTACAGTATTGCTGGGTATCGTTTTTCAAAAGGCTGGTCAAAGGATCAACGCATCTATTTTGTGACAAAATTCTCGAAACGTATTAAAGATTTCAAACAAGTTGGTGAAAACGCCCAGTATACAGTTTTAAGTTTCGAAGGGAATGGTGAATTAATGCTCAAAACAGCCATTTCTCCTGTAAGTATAGAGGGTGCTATCAATAATCTGACAACTGAAATCCCTGAATGGGATTTTGAAGAAGTAGTTGCCAATGCCAACACCAAATGGAATAAGGAGCTCAACAAAATTCAGGTTAAGACAGCCAGTCAAAAAGATTTAAAGATTTTTTATACGGCTTGTTATCACAGTATGATTGCACCAAGTCTTTTCAACGATTCGAATAAAGACTACCGAGGAACAGACAAGAAAGTCTATAAAGACGTTGACTTTAACAATTACTCAGTCTTCTCTTTGTGGGATACTTACCGTGCAGCTCATCCCCTATTTACAATTACACAAAGCGATCGTGTTAGTGATATGATTAACTCCATGCTTAAAATTTATGAGCAACAAGGGAAACTCCCAGTTTGGCACCTAATGGGAAGTGAAACCAACACAATGGTCGGTTACTCTGCCGTTCCTGTTGTTGTTGATGCCTGTTTAAAAGGGATAAAAGGTATTGATTATGAATTAGCCTACGAGGCAGTAAAAACAACGGCAACAGGTGATTTCGAGCCTGGAGTGAAAGAAATGATGACGCTGGGTTACATTCCTGCCGATGCCATGCACGAATCGGTTGCCTCAGCCTTGGAATACGCCATCAGCGATTGGGCAATCGGCCAATTAGCAAAACGTTTAGACAAAGAAGATGACGCTATTTATTTTGCAAAAAGAGCAGAAGCCTACCGAAATTATTTTGACTCGTCAGACAAATTCATGAAAGGTAAAATGAAAGATGGCAGCTGGAGAACGCCTTTTGACCCTTACTCTGCTCAACATCGGGTTAACGATTATTGCGAAGGGAATGCCTGGCAATATCTGTGGTTGGTTCCTCAAAACCCGGAAGGTTTAATTGAGCTTTTTGGTGGTGATAAACCATTTATCAGTAAGCTTGATTCATTATTCTCAATCTCATCAGAATTGGAAGAAGGAGCTTCGAATGATATTACAGGACTTATTGGACAATATGCACATGGCAACGAGCCTTCACATCACACCACCTATTTGTATGCCTATGCAGGCGAGCAATACAAAACGGCTGATAAGGTTCGTTACATCATGAACGAACTTTACTCCGACAAAATTGATGGTTTGTGTGGCAACGAGGATTGTGGTCAAATGTCGGCCTGGTACATCATGTCATCCATGGGAATGTATCCTGTTAATCCAAGTAATGGTGCTTACGTTTTTGGCAGTCCATTATTCAACGAAGTAACAATCAACCTACCGGGTAATAAAAGCTTTAAAATTCTTGCTAAAAACAATAGCGACAAGAATATCTACATTCAATCAGTCAGTTTAAATGGTAAAGAGTATACAAAATCTTTCATTACGCATAAGGATATCGTAAAAGGTGGAACCCTGGTTTTTAAAATGGGATCAACACCCAACACCAATTTTGGGAAAGCCAATCAAGACAGACCTCAATCAATTGTTTATTAGATTAAAATAGAACCATGAATAAAATACAAATCTTAATAATCACCTTTGCGACACTGCTAACAGCTTGTCAACCTGCAAAAGAAATTAATCAAAATTCGTCATTGGTTGATTGGGTCAATCCTCTAATGGGAACAGATTCTGATTATAGCCTATCCAACGGGAATACCTACCCCGCAGTGGCTTTGCCCTGGGCCATGAATTTTTGGACCCCGCAAACAGGAAAAATGGGAGATGGCTGGTGTTATGCTTATGATGCAAAAACCATTAGGGGAATCAAACAAACTCACCAACCCAGTCCATGGATCAATGACTATGCAGCCTTTTCATTTATGGCTGTAACGGGTGATTTAAAATTTAAAGAAGACGAAAGAGCTTCGTGGTTTTCACACAAAGCTGAAATCTCGAAACCCAATTATTATAAAGTTTATCTTGCAGATTACGATGTAAGTGTTGAGCTAACGCCAACCGAAAGAGCCGCGATGTTCCAATTCACATTTCCTGAGAATAAAAATTCGTACATCCTTTTAGATGGATTTTTTAAAGGATCAGAGGTGAAAATTCTGCCTGAACAAAGAAAAATAATAGGTTACTGTCGTAATAACAGTGGTGGTGTTCCCGATAACTTCCACAACTATTTTGTTGCCGAGTTTGATAAGGACTTTGAACTGACACACACTTGGAATGGCGATAACTTAAAACAGAACTCAAAAGAAGCAACAGGGGATCATGTTGGAGCAATCATCGGTTTCAAAACAAAAAAAGGTGAACAAGTTCATGTCAAAGTTGCCTCATCCTTTATCAGCCCCGAGCAGGCACAATTGAATTTGGATCGTGAAATCGGGAAAAAGAATTTTGATCAGGTTTTAGAAGAAGCCAAACTGGCATGGAATAAAGAACTTTCACGTATTAAAGTTGAAGGCGGAACTGATGATCAGCTTAAAACATTTTACTCTTGCTTGTATCGCGTTTTATTATTCCCTCGTAAGTTTCACGAAATTGATGATCAAAATAAAGTTGTTCATTACAGTCCTTACAATGGTAAAGTACTACCCGGTTACATGTTTACTGATAATGGCTTTTGGGATACGTTCCGGGCTGTCTTTCCATTTTTTACCCTAATGTATCCTGATTTAAATGCTCAGATTATGGAAGGGTTGGCCAATACTTACAAAGAAAGCGGTTGGTTACCCGAGTGGGCAAGTCCTGGTCACAGAGGATGTATGATTGGATCGAACTCGGCATCACTAATTGCAGATTCATATTTAAAAGGAATTCGGGGGTATGACATTGAAACCCTTTACAAAGCCATTTTAAAAAATACCGAATCCTACAACAAAGACATTACTTCAGTCGGTCGTTTTGGGGCTGAATACTATAACAAACTCGGCTATGTTCCCTACAATGTAGGGGTAAATGAAAATACCGCAAGAACATTGGAATACGCCTATGCTGATTTTTGTATCTGGAAGTTAGCGATTGAATTAAAACGTCCTCAAAAAGAGATTGATTTATTTGCCAAAAGAGCTCAGAATTTCAGAAACGTATTCGACTCCGAAACGGGTTTAATGCGTGGAAAAAATGAAGATGGCATATTCCAAACACCTTTTAATCCTTTAAAATGGGGTGATGCCTTTACAGAAGGAAACAGTTTGCACTACACCTGGTCTGTTTTTCATGATGTAAAGGGCTTAATCGATTTAATGGGCGGTGAAGATAAATTCACATCAACTTTGGATGGCGTATTTAATATGCCTCCAAAATTCGATGCGTCATACTATGGTTTTACCATTCATGAAATCCGTGAGATGCAAATTGCGAATATGGGGAATTATGCACACGGAAATCAACCCATTCAGCACATGATCTACCTGTACAATTATGCAGGTCAACCCTGGAAAACACAATCTCATATCAGAGAAGTTATGGATAGGCTTTATACGCCACAACCTGATGGCTATTGTGGTGACGAAGACAATGGGCAGACTTCTGCATGGTATGTATTCAGTGCAATGGGATTTTATCCGGTTTGTCCTGGTAGAGACGAATATGTTTTTGGTTCTCCCCTATTCAAAAAAGTCAGTTTAAGCCTTACTAATGGTAAAACATTCACTATAAATTCAAGTGAAAACACCAAAGAAAATATTTACATAAACAGCATCAAGCTGAATCAAAAAAATTATGAATTTAATTACATCAAGCATCAAGATATCCTAAAAGGGGGAACACTCGATTTTGAAATGTCAGAGCATCCTAACTTGAAAAGAGGAACCGGGAAAAGTGCTTACCCATCATCAATGACAAACTAAATATTTAAAATCAAGCTATAGGATTCAGACTTATAGCTTGATTTTAAACGCCTATAAGACATATACCTATGAAAATAAAGTCCCTATTATTAATATTCTGTTTAATCAGTTTTCTTTTCAATTCGGTTGAAGGAAAGAATAACAAAAAAGAGAAGTTAGTCAAAATCACATACCAACAATACAACAGAGGTAACCTTATTCCTGATAAGGAAATCGTACTAACTTGTGCAAATGGATTTGTAAAATTATCGAACCCCTCTAAAATAGAGAGCTTTTTCATCGATTACAATTCCAAAGCTGTCGTTAAAGTTCTTAATATCGATTCAATACAATACAAGCAAAGAAACCCATTTTCGGAATTAGCCGAAGCTAAAGAAACTGATGAAAAGCAAACCATACTGGGCTACGAATGTAAAAAGGCCAGCTTTTTAATTTTCTCCAATAGAATTAACGTTTGGTACACCACTGAAACCAAATTTAAAGCATCACCCTCGCTATCAGCAATTATTGAAAATGGACTAATTCTTAAATATGAGGCAAATGGCAATTATACCATTCAGGCAAAATCGATTGATTTTGAAAAAGCTACCATGCAATACCCTCAAGAAAATCTGCCTGAAATAAATCAAGCGGAATATCGTGAACTGATTATTAAATCAAGATATACAACCATTCCGGTATTCGATAAAGAACAAATTAATTTTCAAGGCGTAATAGAAAACCCAACAGAAGAAATATGCAACCACACCTATCGTTTTTCAAAAGGGACCGTTATCATGAAAAAGATAAAAATGCCTAAAATGAGTCCGGGAGGAAATGTATTTGCAAAACTCACCAATTGGTCGAATGGAGATGCTTATGATAGAACCGGTTGTGTCTTTACTCTTGCCGATGATAATAAGAAATCGATACTGACTGCCTTAAAAAATGGCTTAGATCAATTGCCCGTTTATTTAGACAAGCGAGGCAATGAATATCAAGGTGTTATTAGCACTGAAAATTATACCGTACCTACTGAATTGATGCGATTTTTCACTTCGTTTGGCGTGGGCTATTTTAATAACAAACGCCCTATTAATAGCTATAATTGGCAAGACTCTGTAGTCTATAAACAGGACATCACCGAACTAATCCCTGACAATAAGAATGAAATTTGGATTGGTGTTTTTATTGGCAACTATGATAAAGGGGGGCATAAAGTGAGTTTAGAACTGGATTACTACCCTCCTTTTGAGAACTCTTCGGTTAAAGAAAAATTTATTAAGCCCTTGTTTTACACACTAAACATCATGGAAGCTCAAGGACAAAATTATGGTCGAATGTTTAAAAACGACACGCTAACAATGACCTTTGATATAACAGATGACATCAAAAATCCACAACTATTATTTACAAGCACAGGTCATGGTGGTTGGGGCAATGGGGATGAATTCGTTCCAAAACTCAATCAAGTTTTTATTGATGATGAATTGATTTTCAAACATATCCCCTGGCGATGCGATTGCAGCACTTATCGCATGTCGAATCCTGCTTCAGGAAACTTTGGCAATGGTCTATCAAGTAGTGATTTAAGTCGTTCAAATTGGTGCCCGGCCACCTTAACGCAACCTTTTTATATTCCATTAGCCAACTTAAAAAAAGGAAAACATATTATCAAGGTCGCTATTGATCAAGGCGATGACGAAGGTTCCAGTTTTAATCACTGGAGTGTTTCCGGAATCCTGGTTGGAAACAAGTAAACATACAGAATCTAAAATAAGATTTCATAGTCTGTTGAATTTTAAATAAAAAATTCAAATCAAAACAGATATATCAAAAAACGGATAACATGAAGAGACGAAATTTTCTTAAAAACTCCATGCTTTTTACAGGAGGCTTACTTTTGGCAGGTGGCCAAAGTTTTGCATTATCTAAAGACTTAATATATATATCAAACCGCCCAAAACAATCGGAACGAAAATTCGTAAGTAAAGCGGTTGATAAGACTATTAATAAAATTAAAAGATCAATCAATAATCAAGAATTGGGCTGGATGTTCGAAAACTGTTTCCCAAATACTTTGGATACAACAGTAAAATATTCTGAGATTGATGGCAAACCCGATTCATTCGTTATTACAGGTGATATTGATGCCATGTGGCTACGTGATTCAACGGCACAAGTATGGCCCTATCTCCCTCTGGTAGAAGACGACAAAGATCTCAAGAAATTATTCAGAGGATTAATCAATCGTCAGGCCAAATGCATCAACATTGATCCATTTGCCAATGCCTTCAATTTTGATAAAGTTCAAAAAGGCCATTGGGATACTGATGTCACAGATATGAAGCCTGAAATTTACGAACGTAAATGGGAAATAGATTCACTTTGTTACCCAATCCGATTGGCTTACCACTACTGGAAAACTACAGGTGATACAGTATGTTTCGATGCCACCTGGCAAAATGCCATGCAAATTATCGTTGATACCTTTAAAGATCAGCAACGAAAAAATAATCAGGGCTCCTATTCATTCTTAAGAGTGACAGACCGATTCTATGATAATTTACCGGGTGTGGGCTTTGGTAATCCCATTAATCCTGTTGGATTGATTGTTTCATCCTTTCGACCATCAGATGATGCCACACTATTCCCATTCCTGATTCCATCGAATTATTTTGCTGTTGTCTCTCTTAAACAGATGTCGGAAATGCTTCTGTCACTTGGAGTGAAAAAATCATTGGCCAAAGAAGCTAAAGATTTGGCCAAAGAGGTAGAGACCGCTCTTGATAAATATGCAATTAGCGAACATCTCGATTTCGGAGAAATAATGGCCTTCGAAGCGGATGGTTTCGGCAACCAAATGTTTATGGATGATGCCAACATTCCAAATCTGCTCTCATTACCCTATTTAGGCGTGATGGACTTAGACAATCCGATTTATAAAAACACCCGAAACTTTGTATTGAGTAAAAGTAACCCTTGGTTTTTTAAAGGGAAAGTTGCCGAAGGCGTTGGGGGACCCCATGTCGGTTTAGATATGATTTGGCCAATGAGCATCATTATGCGAGCCATGACATCAACTGATGATGATGAAATTAAGTCTTGCATCGAAATGCTTATAAAAACACATGCTGGAACAGGCTTCATGCACGAAACTTTCCACAAAGACAATCCTGAGAAATTCTCCCGTTCGTGGTTTGCCTGGGCTAACACCCTTTTCGGAGAACTGATTCTTAAACTCTACAAAGAGAGACCAAATCTATTAGCCACAATTTAACTGATAATCAATGAAATCCGCCTCCATAAAATTATACACTCTCATAACTCGGGCTTCTTTATTAGTCTTTTTACTCTGCACCATTTCATGCAGTACTAAAAGGGAAGTGAGCTTGGCTTCTCCGGATGAGAACCTCAACCTTTTGTTTAGTATAAACAAAAAGGGCGAAATGTATTATCAACTAGAGGGCTTTAAAACTCAGTTGATAAAACCATCAAAACTGGGATTCTTATTAAAAAATGATGATTCATTCTCACATTCATTCAAAATTGTCAAAACCGAAAGAAGCCATAAAGATGAGATATGGGAACCTGTTTGGGGAGAAAATAATAAGATTCGGGACAATTTTAAACAGCTATTGGTAAAACTCGAAAACACCAATGGGAAAACGATGAACATCTATTTTAAGCTTTATAACGATGGGCTTGGGTTTCGCTGTGAAATTCCAAAACAAAATGGGATAGATGAAATTGTGGTAATGAATGAGCTTACCGAATTCAATTTTGCAAATGATGCCACAGCCTGGTCTATTCCTGCTAATTATGAGTCATATGAAATGTTGTATCGGACCAGCAATCTAAGCGACGTAAAAGATGCCAATACACCATTGACTTTGCGCACCAGGTCTGGAATTCACATGAGTATTCATGAGGCAAACCTGACCAATTATGCAGGCATGACCTTGAAGCAAACTAAAGGAACAAGTTTCTCATGTAATTTGGTTCCCTGGCCAGATGGGGCTAAAGTAAAAGCAAAAAAAACTCTTGTTTCCCCATGGAGAACAATTACTGTGACACAAAATGCAGCTCAGTTGATTGAATCAAATTTGATTCTTAACCTAAATGAGCCTTGTAAACTAGAGGAGATATCATGGATTCAGCCTATGAAGTATATTGGAATTTGGTGGGGCATGCATTTAGGTGTTGAAACCTGGACAATGGGACCCAAGCATGGTGCAACAACAGCCAATATGTTTAAATATATCGATTTTGCTGCTGAGAATAATATTCAAGCCGTACTTGCTGAAGGCTGGAATACCGGTTGGGAGAATTGGGGCAAACCTAAAGCCTTCGATCAAGTTACCCCTTATGCCGATTACGATTTTGACAAGATTGTTGCGTATGCAAACAAAAGAGGTATTGAATTGATTGGGCACCATGAAACGGGTGGCGATATCTTCTTTTACGAGCAACAAATGGAAAAGGCTATGAAGAAACTTCATGATGCTGGTATCCGAAGTTTAAAAACGGGTTATGCCGGACCTATTCCTCAAGGCTATTTTCATCACAGTCAGCGAATGGTTCAACACTATCGAAAAGTTTTGGAAACAGCTGCCAAATATAAATTAATGGTCAATGCTCATGAACCAATTAAGGCCACAGGTATTCGTCGTACCTATCCCAATATGATGGCTCGTGAAGGAGCTCGCGGCATGGAATGGAACGGATGGAGTGAAGGGAATCCACCTGAACATCACGTGATGCTTCCTTTCACGCGCTGTCTGGGGGGGCCTCTGGATTATACGCCTGGCATATTTGATATTCTATATCAAAATAGAAAAGAATACACCAAATGGAACAGTAACGACAACGGAAACAGCAGAGTCAACACAACCCTTGCCAAACAATTGGCACTTTGGATTTGTCTGTATTCCCCTGTTCAGATGGCTTCCGATATGATTGAGAATTACGAGGGGCAGCCTGCTTTCCAATTTTTTAGAAACCTGCCTTCTGAATGGGACACTTCAAAAGTATTAGCTGCCGAAATTGGTGATTACTATGCAGTAGCCCGAAAAAATGGCAACAACTGGTATATAGGAGCTATGACTGATGAAAAGTCGAGAACACTTTCTCTGGATTTATCTTTTTTAGAAACTGGCAAACAATACAAGACCACTCTATATTCAGATAATAACCAAACATCACTGGATAAAAACCCAACAGCAATATCAATCAGTTCCACAGAAGTAAACTCAGATACAGTTTTAAGGATAAAAATGGCAGCAGGCGGCGGACAAGCCATTGAATTGATTGAAATAAACTAAGAATCATGAAACGATTATATAGCATCTTTATATTTCTACTAGTCTACTCAACGAACTTTGCTCAATATGTAGAATATGTCAATCCCTTTATTGGCTCCAGTAATTTTGGCACAACCAATCCTGGCGCACTCCTTCCAAGAGGTATGGTTTCTGTGACGCCATTCAATGTAAGTGGCTCCGATATCAATTCTTTTGATAAGGACTCTCGTTGGTGGTCCACCCCCTACTCTTCGGACAATACGTATCTCACCGGCTTTTCTCATGTCAACCTAAGTGGAGTTGGCTGTCCTGATTTGGGAGTCATTATACTGATGCCAACCACAGGGCCAGTTAAGGCTGATCCCAAAGAATACGGATCGATCATGGGTGAACAAAATGCAAAACCTGGATATTACCAAACCCAGCTCAAAAAATACAATATAAAAGCTGAAGTCAGTGCCACACAAAGAACAGGGATCAGTCGATACACTTTTCCAAAAGGCAAATCAAATATTCTCCTGAATTTGGGATTAGGATTAACCAATGAAACTGGAGCAAGCCTTCGTATTGTGAACAATCAGGAAATTGAAGGCTCAAGAATGACCGGAAGTTTTTGTTATAATGATGGTTCTGAACGTTTGGTTTATTTTGTTGCACGGTTCAATAAACCTGCTTCAGAATTCGGAGCTTGGAAAAAGATGCCCGAAATGCAAGCTGAAGCTGCATGGAGCAAAACAAGTGGCAAGTACAAATACTACAAAAACTTCATGCAGACAATGAATGGCCGTGATATTGGCACCTATTTTACCTTCAATACAGAAGCCAATGAAACCATAATCGTCGAAGTTGGTGTTTCCTATGTTAGCATCGAAAATGCCAGACTAAATCTGGAAGCTGAATCCAACCATTTTGATTTTGAAAAAACAAAACTCGAAGCTTCTGAAGATTGGAATCAAATTCTATCCCGCATCAAGGTAGAAGGAGGAACTGACGACCAAAAACGTATTTTTTATACGGCTCTATATCACACACAGATTCATCCCAACATCATCAACGATGTGAATGGGCAATATCCAGCCATGGAATCATTCGAAATAAAAGAATCAAAAGATTGTAACCGATATACCGTTTTCTCCTTGTGGGACACTTATCGCAATTACCATCCCTTAATGGCTTTGATTTATCCCAATGAACAGTTGGATATGGTTCGTTCTATGATCGACATGTATAAAGAAAGTGGCTGGCTACCTAAATGGGAGCTAAACAGCCGTGAAACCCATGTGATGGAAGGTGATCCTGCAATCCCCGTTATTGTTGATACTTACATGCGTGGATTAAAAGATTTTGATGTGGAAACGGCTTATGAAGCTATGTACAAATCAGCAACTACTGAAGGTTCTAAAAATAAATTAAGGCCTGATATTGATCATTATCTTTCACATGGCTACGTCCCATTGCAAGAAGAATTTGACAATTCCGTTTCACATGCACTTGAGTATTACATTGCTGATTGGAATTTGGCTCAATTTGCCAAAGATTTGGGTAAAACAAATGATTACAAAAAATTCTTAAAACAGTCTCAAGGGTATAAATCTTACTTCGACAAAGAAACGGGCTTACTCCGACCAAAATTGGAGAATGGGCAATTTTTGAAAAACTTCAATCCCGATGAGGGTGAGAACTTTGCGCCTTCTCCAGGATTTCATGAAGGTACTGCCTGGCAATATGCCTTTTGTGTCCCTCACGATATTAAAGGTTTAAGCAAACTAATGGGGGGCAATAAATCTTTCATCAATAAGCTTCAATCTGTTTTCGACAACAACAAATTCGATATGGCTAATGAACCTGATATTCATTACCCCTATTTATTCAATTTTGTGAAAGGAGAAGAGTGGCGATCACAAAAAGCAGTCAGAAACCTTATAAACACTTATTATAAAAATTCACCTGATGGAATCCCCGGAAACGACGATTGTGGAACGCTATCGGCTTGGCTTATTTATAGCATGATGGGCTTCTACCCTGTTTGTCCGGGAAATCCCGATTATGCGCTTGTTAGTCCTGTGTTCGATAAAATTACCATTCAACTTGATCCCAACTATTACTCGGGAGACAAATTTGAAATAGTCAATCATAAAGCCAACACAACTGACTATTTGATTCATAAAATCATGTGGAATGACCGAAAATACGATTCCTATTTTATCAATCACAATACAATTACCAAAGGAGGAAAACTGGAATTCTTTCTAAAGAAATAAATCAGAATCCGATAAAACACTATAAAAAGCAAATGTCATCTACTAAAACCAAACAAAAACACCCGGCCACCTGGATTCCAACAGCCTATTTTGCAATGGGACTTCCTTTTGTTGCCATTGCACAAGCCTCAGTACTCATGTTCAAAAGCTTTGAGGTTTCCGATTCTCTGATTGCATTCTGGACCTCACTCATCATGCTCCCCTGGACATTAAAACCCCTTTGGAGCCCTATTTTGGAGATGTTTAAAACAAAAAAGCATTTTGTAGTCGCAACGCAACTCGTGACCGGAATTACGTTTGCCTTAGTCGCAATTTCATTGCCTTTGGAACATTTTTTTTCCTATTCGATAGCCCTACTTGCCATAGTCGCCTTTAGTGGTGCAACCCACGATATTGCTACCGATGGCGTCTATTTAAGTGTCCTTTCCGGTAAACTACAAGCCAAATATATTGGCTGGCAAGGTGCTTCATATAATATTGCCAAGATATTAACAGCCGGAGCTTTAGTCTATTTAGCAGGAATATTGGAAAAACATTTCGGTGTTCTACATGCCTGGATGGCTGTCATGTTAACCTATGCTCTGATCATGATCTCTCTGGCTTTGTATCATATTCGAATGCTTCCTTCAGGAGGGACCGCCTCCAGCGAAGTACAATCATTAAACGAAGGTTTTAAAACCTTATGGGATGTCATCAGAACCTTTTTCCAGAAAAAACATATCGGATGGTTTATCGCCTTCATCATTGTCTATCGTTTTGCCGAAGGTTTTGCCGTAAAAATTGCGCCACTCTTCTTCAAAGCTGCAATTTCTGAAGGGGGACTTGGGCTCAGTACATCTGATATTGGACTCATTTATGGGGTGTTCGGATCAGGAGCCTTTGTCCTTGGTTCTATTTTAGCCGGATATTTTATCGCTGCTCGTGGTCTAAAAAAATCCTTATTTACCCTGGTGTGTGTCTTCAATATTCAGTTTGTGGTTTATGCTCTTTTAGCCATCTACCGCCCGACTAATCTATATCTTATTGGTTCAGCCGTTGTTGTCGAATACTTTGTTTACGGATTTGGTTTTGTGGGTTTAATGCTATTTATGATGCAGCAAGTTGCTCCTGGAAAATATAAGATGGCTCATTATGCCTTTGCAACAGGAATCATGAATCTGGGTTTCATGTTTCCCGGAATGCTAAGTGGCTTTATGAGTGATTGGCTGGGCTACAAGCTATTCTTCATTTGTGTTCTTGTCGCTATAATACCCGCTCTTTTCGCGGCCAAATTTGTTCCTTTTATCCATAACGATAATCCTGATATAGAATAAAATAATACAACTAAATAAAGATCTTAAAATGAAATCTAAATTGATAATCCCCTGGGAAAACAGACCCGATGGCTCCAATGATATCATGTGGCGTTATTCTAAAAATCCTGTTGTTGGAAGATATGATATCCCTTCATCAAATAGCATATTTAACAGTGCTGTAGTTCCATTTGAAGACGGATTTGCCGGAGTATTCCGATGTGATAATAAATCCGTTCAGATGAACATCTTTGCAGGCTTTAGTAAGGATGGTATTCATTGGGAAATTAATCACGATCCCATCGAAATGGTCGCCGGGAACACCTCGATGATCGACTCCGATTACAAATACGATCCGCGTGTGTGTTGGATTGAAGACCGCTATTGGGTAACCTGGTGCAATGGGTATCACGGACCAACAATTGGAATTGCCTACACTTACGATTTTAAAACATTTCATCAATGTGAAAATGCATTCTTACCATTCAACCGTAATGGGGTTTTATTTCCGGAAAAAATTGATGGTAAATATGCCATGTTAAGTCGTCCCAGCGATAATGGACATACACCTTTCGGCGACATCTACATCAGCTACAGCCCGGATATGAAATACTGGGGCGAGCACCGCTGTGTCATGAAAGTTGCTGACTTCACTAAAAGTGCCTGGCAGTGTACAAAAATTGGAGCGGGATCTGTACCGATTAAAACCGCAGAAGGCTGGTTGCTTTTTTATCATGGGGTAATCAATACCTGTAATGGCTTTCGTTACTCAATGGGTGCAGCCTTGTTGGATCTGGAAAATCCGGACAAAGTATTGTATCGTTCGCAGGATTACTTGTTAGCACCTGCTGCTCCCTATGAGCTAGCAGGCGATGTGCCTAATGTGGTCTTCCCTTGCGCAGCACTTACTGATGACGATAAGGTTACGGTTTATTATGGAGCTGCCGATACAGTCGTAGGCATATCCTTTGGTTACATTTCGGAAATCATCGAACATTTAAAACAAAAATCACTTTAAATTAAACATCAACTCAAACTGACTATATCAACTAGAAATTAATTCCGGTTGAATAAAACCGATACAGAATTTGATAACCTTTTTAGATAATCGTTTGGCTAGTGAAAATTTTAAAATTCGGTCATTCAAATTCGTATCGGTATCCTATTATTAAAATATATTTCTCACAACCGTTTATAAAGCCATTTTAGACTGAATTATGATAAAAAAATTAATATTTATCCTCCTGATTTGTATCAGTTTTTCTTGTAGCCAGGAAGAGGAACATTTCCTTAAGGATACCAATTATAGAAACGAGATTATATCAAAATTTGAATCTCGAAAACTGATCTTTCAAAATCGTAATTCAGAATTATTGGATGTCTTTGACAAACAGCTTACTTTAAAAGAGAAAGAAGCCCTAATGTTTCTATACGCCTATATGCCGTTAAACGATTTAGCTGATTATTCGGGAAAATATTTTCTGCAACAGGTTCAATATGCTTTTAAAACCCAAAATGAATTTCCTTGGGGGAAAAAGGTCTCCGAAGATAACTTCCGCCATTTTGTATTACCCTATCGGGTCAATAACGAAAATTTAGATTCTGCCAGACTCGTATTTTTCAACGAATTAAAAGTCCGGTTAAAAGGCTTATCAATGCATGAAGCTGCCTTAGAAATCAATCACTGGTGTCACGAAAAGGTTACCTATATCGGTTCAGACATAAGAACTTCTGCCCCACTAGCTACCGTTAAAAATGCCAAAGGACGCTGTGGTGAGGAATCGACATTTACAGTTGCAGCCTACCGCGCAGCCGGCATACCTGCACGTCAGTGCTACACGCCTAGATGGGCACACTGCGACGACAACCATGCCTGGGTTGAAATCTGTGTAGATGGCGTTTGGCATTATGTAGGAGCCTGTGAGCCTGAAGCTGAATTGAATCTGGGATGGTTTTCTCAATCAGCAAAAAAAGCCATGTTGGTACATACCAAAGTTTTTGGGCAATACAAGGGGAATGAAAGAGTAAGCTATCAAACCGAAAATTTCTCAGAATTAAATTTATTGGAGAAATACACAAAAACAGAAGAAGTAACAATTCACGTACAAGATGAAAATGGTAAACCAATTTCAAATGCTGACGTGCATTATTCGGTTCTAAACTATTCTGAATTCTATCCCCTTATCACAAAAAAAACAAATACGGATGGGATTAGTCAGTTTACAACAGGCATTGGCAGTCTTTTTATTTGGGCGAGTAAGGATGGTTTATTTGCTTTTAAGGATATCGACCTGACTCAAACAAAAACACTGAAATTAACTCTTTCAAAACAAAATTCACGTTCGAGCGAAAATTATTACTTCGATCTAAATCCATCCAAATATGGAGGTTTAAGCCGTTCGACACCACACAATGCCGAGAATGATAAAAAACTACAGAACGAAGATAAAATTCGAAAAGCCTACGAAAACACCTTTATATCAGATGAAGCCATCAAAGAATTTGCTGCAAAACAAAACATGGATGAGCAGCTAAGCCTGGAATATCTAAAGAAATCAAGAGGGAATTATGCTGAGATTATCAGCTTTATTAAACAAGTTCCAGCTGAAAAAAGAGACTTGATTTTCCCTTTACTTGCTGCCGTATCCGATAAGGATTTACACGATACGCCGGCATCTGTTTTCCTGGATCACATCAATAATTCGTCTCAAAAAATTACCGATAAGAATCTATTCAACCAATACGTTCTGAATCCAAGAATCAAAAATGAAATTCTATCTCCATATAAAACTTCTATTTTAAAGGATCTAAGCTCCTCTTTTAGTCAGGATTCTTCACGAAATCCGCAACAAATTGAAAAGTGGATAATCGAAAATATTCAGATTTCGGATCATGATAATTATTACAAAACTCCTTTAACACCAATAGGAAGTCTTAAGCTTAAAATTACTGACCCAAGCTCCAGAGATATTCTTTTTGTCGCAATTTGTCGCACTTATGGGATTCCTGCACGCATAGAACCTGCAACACTCAAAGCTCAGTATTATTCAGAAAACAACTGGATAAATGTCAATTTTAACAGCAAACAGGAATCTCCCAATACCTTTGGCTATATCAAACTTAATAACACATCAAAGGGATTCGAAATTGATCCTGAATATTATAAAAACTTCACAATTGCCCGAATTGAAAATGGTGACTATCAAAGTTTAGAATTCGATTTCATGAAAAAACTTTCAAGTTTCGATTCTAAAATTCGTTTGCAAACGGGACATTATATGCTTACAACTGCAAATCGAAAACTGAATGGTGGTGTCTTATCAAAACTCTCGTTTTTCGAAGTTAAAGCAAACACAACAACACCCGTTGATGTTGAAGTCATGAAAATATCTTTTAAGAACCAGGTTTATTGCAATTTAGATCTCAACAAAAACGAGACGCTGAAAAATTCATTTAAAGAAAAGTTTTTGATTTTAGGCTGGCTGGCACCGGATAAGGAACCCACAAAACATGCTTTAGTCGATTTTAACAAACTGAAAGCTGAATTCGAAAACACAGACGTTTCTATTGTCTTTATAATTCCTCAAGCCAAAAAAACTGAATCTTTTGATAAACAAAATCAAAAGCTTCCCAAGCAATGTTTGTTTATTGAAAATGAAGATTTGATCACTCAATTGGAAACCAAGACAGGCCAATCCTTACAAAACGAATATCCTGTTTTCACGATTATCAAACAAAATGGTGATGTGGTTTATCTAAACAAAGGCTATAAAATTGATATTGGACCCGAAATCCTAAATGTCATCAGAGAACTTGATCAAACGCCAGAACATTGTCTTTTCACAAAATAAAGCACGACATCATAATGAAAAATTATATCATCTTATCAAGCCTGTTTTTACTTATATCACTATCGTGTCAGAACAAAAAAACAAAAGAAACATCACAACTCATTGATGTTTCCAATAGCATTGTTATCCCTAAACACTACATCGTTTCTAAAACAAACGAACCAATCGTCATTGATGGCGAAGCGAATGAATTAAGCTGGGAATCAGCTCAATTCACAAGCTCTTTTATCGATATTGAAGGGATAAAAACACCTAAATATGATACCAAAGTAAAAATGCTTTGGGATACAAGCTACCTTTATGTCTATGCGCAAATAGAAGAACCTCATATCTGGGGAAACCTAAAACAAAGAGACACGGTTATATTCTACAATAATGATTTTGAAATCTTTATAGACCCATCCGGAACGGCAACCAATTATATTGAAATCGAGATTAATGCTCTGGGAACCGTTTGGGATTTAGCGCTAGATAAACCTTATCGGGTTGGAGGGAAGGCCAACGACAACTGGAATATTGAGGGTTTAAAATCAGCTATTCATATTCAAGGAACTTTAAACAAAGCCAATGATACGGATACACAATGGTCTGTTGAATTTGCCATCCCTCTGCAAAAAATTGCCGATCAGAAACATCTGAATAAAAACATCCCCATTGATGGTGAGCAGTGGCGAATCAACTTCTCGCGTGTGGAATGGGAACATGATTTAATCGATGGAAAATATCAACGAAAAAAAGTAAACGAAAAGTATTTAAGCGAATACAATTGGGTTTGGAGTCCTCAAAGAGTTATCAATATGCACGAACCTGAAAAATGGGCTTATCTCCAATTTACCAAGCAAGCAAAAACCGATTCAGTAGTATTTAATACCGATAAAGATCTTCTGGTAAAACAAATCGCCTATGCACTATTCAGGGCTATCAGATTTGGACAATTGAACGATTTATTAAAACAACCAGCAGGCTATACACAAATCCTTAATGCCAAATTTGATGAGAACAAAGTCATCAAAACCACATACAAAAAAACAAACACTGGCTTTACAGTAGAGATCAATAATACTGATACAAATAACACCTTCATCATAAACGAAGAAGGTGTTCTAAATTCAAAAAAATAAATCATGCAATTATATCCTATTAAATTCAAACCCATTCCCAAAGAAACAATCTGGGGAGGAAACAAATTGGTTTCAGTTCTCTCAAAAGATTTTCCTTCAAACAAGAAGATTGGTGAGAGCTGGGAGATTTCCGGAGTCAAAAACGACATTTCGCTTGTAAGCAATGGCGAACTAAAAGGAGAATCTCTGAACGATCTGATTCATCAATTTGGAGGTCGTCTACTTGGCAAAGAAGTTTCTGAGAGATTTGGAAAAGAGTTCCCTTTATTAATCAAATTCATCGATGCGGATGATGCACTCTCTATTCAAGTGCATCCTGATGATGAATTGGCAAAAAAACGTCACAATTCATTTGGGAAAACAGAAATGTGGTACGTTTTAGATGCTGAGAAGGATGCCAACTTAATTGTTGGCTTTAACCAGGAAATAGATCCCAAACGCTATCAGCAAAAACTAAGTGAAGGAAAACTCGAAGAAATATTAAACCTTGAAAAAGTTCAGAATGGCTCTTGTTATTTTATTCCGGCAGGTCGCGTTCATGCCATCGGGAAAGGCATTCTTTTAGCCGAAATACAGCAAACATCTGACATCACCTACCGCATGTACGACTGGAACCGAGTTGATAAAGAAGGGAAATCAAGAGAACTTCACACCGAATTGGCTTTGGATGCTATCGATTATAGCATGGAAGAAAACTATGCAACAAAATATGTTTCGGAAATTAATAAAACAACAGAGCTAGTGCAATGCGATTACTTTACAACCAATCAGCTAATTTTCGACAAAAATAAACGATGTAATTATTCGAATCTGGATTCATTTGTCATATATATTTGCCTGGATGGTGAATTTGAAATTAGCTGTAAGGGAAAAGAAAAAACGTCAGTAAAAAAAGGTGAAAGCATTTTAATTCCAGCTGAATTGAAAGAACTAACACTTATTCCCTTGGGTAAGGCTGAATGTCTCGAAGTATATATTTAAACTCTTAATTTATAAGTCCCGATACAATCGGATAAAATTATAAAAATGAAAAATTTATTTATTCTCATAATCGGACTGGTTCTTATTTCATGTAACCAGACAAACAAGGAAAATCAGAATCAAACTGATACAAGATTTACCTTTTCAACATGGATACATGCTGATAAAACGTTTGATAAGACAGTTTGGAAAAACAGGTTCAAACACTTTCGTGAACTTGGAATCTCTGAAGTTTTGGTTGGAGGTAATCACGAACATCTGGCGGATATTGTTGCATTGGCAACAAATTTCAAAATTAAAATCCATGCCTGGATGTGGACACTTAACCGCCCCAATGATACAATTGCAAACAAACACCCGGAATGGTATGCAGTCAATCGAAATGGTCAAAATTCGCTTGAATACAGAGCTTACGTCGACTATTACCAATGGTTAAGTCCTTTTCATCCGGAAGCACGTGAATATATCAAAAACAATGTTAGGAAATTGGCTAAAATAAAGGGACTTGCGTCCATCCACTTGGACTATGTGAGGTATGTAGATGTAATTTTGGGAGCAGATCTCCAACCCCAATACAATTTGATACAAAGTACCGAAATGCCCGAATACGATTTTGGCTACCATCCAATAGCTCGCGAAGGTTTTAAAAAACTGTTCGACAAAGATCCTATGGAGCTTGAACATCCTGAATTAAGTACCGAATGGCGTCAGTACAGATTGAATGCCATTACAACTTTAGTAAACGAACTTGTTGAAATTGCACATTCAGAAAATCAAAAGATGACTGCTGCCGTATTTCCATTTCCTGAAATGGCTCGTCAAATGGTCAGACAAGCCTGGAACAACTGGAATTTGGACGCCGCCTATCCGATGCTTTACCAAAACTTCTATCGAGAAAATATTAACTGGATTGGCTTTGCAACAGAACAAGGCGTGAGAGATGTTAATTTTCCGATTATTGCGGGTCTGTACAGCCCTGGCTTAAGAGAACCTGCTGATCTTGAAAAGGCCATTCGACTTGCAAAAGAAAAAGGAGCTAAAGGAATTTCTATATTTAGCGCTGATGATTTAACAGAGGAGCAGCAAGCCGTTTTCATCAAGTTAAAAACGGAACTCTTAAACCTATAAACCACATTGCCTGATGTACATCAAAGAAGCCTGTGTCGAAAATTTGAACGAAGCAATAAAAGCGGAACAATTGGGCGCTGACCGAATCGAACTATGCGAAAATCTGAATGAAGGTGGGACCACACCTTCATTTGAATTAATTCGTCAGGTAAAAGCAAATCTACACATTCCAATTCGAGTCATGATTCGGCCCAGAGCTGGTGATTTTTGCTATTCTGAAAATGAAATTGAAATAATGCTTTCACAAATTGAGTATTGCAAGAACTTAAAGCTTGAAGCTGTCGTATTTGGAATTCTGAATGCAGACAAAACTTTGAATATTGCTTCAATAACAAAACTAGCTCAAGCTGCATCCCCTTTGAAAGTTGTTATTCACAAGGCAATAGATGAAACACCCAATATGATTCGGGCTTGTCAACAACTAATACAAACCCGAAAAATATCAACCATTCTAACTTCAGGAGGTAAAGACTCTGCTGAAGAAGGTTTATCTGTCTTAAAAACGCTGATTGACTTATCTGCAGATAAAATTGAAATAATGCCAGCAGGTAAAATCACACATAGCAATATTGAAAAGCTGCACAATAATCTTAAGGCAAAAGCCTATCATGGAAGACGAATTGTTGAGGAATAAAAAATTAAGATATCCCCCATCTGTCTCAAGAAAAATAACTAAACAACCCGTATTGCCATGCTTTTTCAGATTTTTAAAAAGCATGGCATACAAACACATTAAAACTCTAAATCAACAACTATGAAGTATCTGTCTTATTTTCTCATTGCTACACTAAGCATATTGGGATATACAAAACTTAAGGCTCAGGATAAAGATTTAACACAATTTGTCGATCCCTTTATCGGGACACAAGAAATGGGACACACATTTCCAGGCGCTTGTGCCCCTTTCGGCATGATCCAATTAAGCCCCGATACCGATAGCGTCCTGTTTTTAACTAATGGCAAATACAATAAAGATGTCTACCGCTATTGTGCAGGTTACCAATACACCGACAAATCTATTGTTGGCTTCAGTCACACCCATTTAAGCGGAACTGGACACTCCGACTTAGGAGATTTTTTAATTATGCCAACAATTGGCAAAGTACAATACAACCCGGGAACGATAGAGAATACAAAAAATGGCTACCGATCGATGTATCGTAAAGAGACTGAAAAAGCAGAACCTGGCTACTATACAGTAGAATTAGATGATTATAACATTAAAGCAGAGTTAACAGCCACCCAACGTGTCGGTTTTCATCAATACACATTTCCTAAAACGGATGATGCCCATATTATTTTAGACCTTAATCATGGGATTTACAATTACGATGGAAAAGTACTCTGGTCTACTCTCAGGGTTGAAAACGATACTTTAGTAACAGGCTATCGAATAACTCGCGGTTGGGCTCGCACCAACTACCTATATTTTGCAATTAGCTTCTCTAAACCAATTAAGAATTATGGTTGTCAAAATGATGAAAAAGTCATTTATAATGGCTTCTGGAGAAAGTTCGATGAGACCAAGAATTTCCCGGAAATGGCGGGTAAAGCATTAACTGCCAATTTCGATTTTTCAACTGAGAAAAATGAACAGATAAAAATCAAATTTGCTCTTTCAGCAGTGAGTACCGAAGGGGCTCTAAAGAACCTAAAGGCAGAAATTCCGCATTTCGATTTTGATCAAACAAGAGCAGAAACAAAGGCCGCTTGGAATGATGAATTAAGCAAGATTGCTATAAGTGCGTCAAATGAAAAAAAGACAACATTTTACACATCTCTTTATCATTCCTTTATCAACCCGGTAGTATATATGGATGTGGATGGAAAATACAGAGGCCTGGACCACAACATTCATCAGGCTGAAGACTTTACCAACTATACTGTGTTTTCATTATGGGATACCTACAGAGCCCAACACCCTTTGCTTACAATTATTCAACCCAAACGTGCCACAGATATGATTAACTCCATGCTGGCTCATTATGAACAAAGTGTCCATAAAATTTTACCGATATGGAGCCACTTTGGAAATGAAAACTGGTGTATGATTGGTTATCATGCTGTACCTGTTATTGCAGATGCCTGGGTAAATGGCTTACGCGGATTTGATCCAAAAAAAGCACTGGAAGCCTGTCTTGCAAGTGCAAACTATAACAAATATGATGGAATTGGAGATTACAAAAAATACGATTACATTCCTCACGAAACCAGCAGAGTTGGAGCTTCTATCACTCTTGAATATGCTTACGATGATTATACCATAGCTCAACTAGCCAAATCATTGGGTGAATCTGACATCGAAAAAGAATACCTGAAACGTTCCGAGAACTGGCAAAACCTTTTTGATGATACATCCGGTTATATCAGAGCCAAAACAAAAGACGGCAAATGGGTTGCACCTTTCGATCCTTTGGATACGCACGCTGCAGGTTTCATTGAAGGAAACTCATGGAATTACTCCTTATACATTCCACAAAATGTAAGTGGCCTAATTAAAAAAATGGGTGGTGAAAATCGTTTTTCTCAACATTTGGATTCATTATTTACTATGTACATTCCGGATAAATATTTCGAACATAACGAGGATATTACAAGAGAAGGAATAATGGGAGGCTATGTTCACGGGAATGAGCCTAGTCATCATGTACCTTATTTATACAACTGGGCAGGTAAACCATGGAAAACTCAAGAGCGCATTCACCAAATAATGGACACAAAATATTTGAATAAACCGGATGGTTTATGCGGGAACGATGATTGTGGTCAGATGTCCGCATGGTATATTTTTTCATCATTAGGCTTTTATCCTGTCTGCCCCGGTTCCGGTCAATATGTAATTGGTGCGCCTTCAATTAAGGAAGCAAAAATGAATCTTGAAAATGGGAAAACATTTGTAATCAAAGTACTCAATTACTCTGATAAGAACAAATATATCCACTCTGTCACTCTAAATGGACAAGTTTGGAATAAAAGCTATATCAATCATAAAGATATTGTAACAGGCGGTGAATTGGTATTCAAAATGAGCAAACATCCGAATAAGAAATGGGCTACTGAACCTGACTCAAAACCCAAATCAACAGGCAGCAAATAAACTGCTTTGCAATTAAATCCATACACAAAAAGGGAGCATATCAGTCTTAATAACTGAACGCTCCCTTTTTTTATTTCCTTCCTTAAACTATTACTCTTTTTCTCCCGCCACCCTCTGGTTTAAAACCGCAAAATTCCAATTGTATTTTTTTGCAAGTATGGCGATGATAAGAACAGCTGCAAGTGTCATGACGATTAGATCTTTTACCGGATCAACATGATTGTTGACAAATAGTGCCGGTGTTTGCAGAACAGATGCTTTAGCTGTTACAAATATTGAGATAAAAATATTGTTGGCAGCATGGGCTCCCATAGCCGTTTCAATACCATCGTCAAGTACAGACATCAGCCCAAAAACTAAACCAAAGATAATGTACTGAGGCATCGTAATCCAAAAGCCATATTCCTTAACTTCAGGGTTCATAACATGCAATAAACCAAAGGCGATGGCAGGTAATATGGCAACCAGCCATCTGTTTCGCGTCCATCGGGCAACACCCTGAGCCAAATAACCTCTAAAGATGACTTCTTCGAAAGTGGTTTGAAAAGGAATAATCAAAAGGGAAATGATGACTAAGGGAAGAAATAAAGACCAATTTAAATTCAACTCAAAATACTCCGCATTTATTGAATAATCAACAAGCAGCATCAAACCGGAAATCATTGCCCAAACAGCAGCCGAATAGAAAAAACGGTTCCAACGTATGCTTTGCGTTCCATTAATAACCTCTTTCACATTTCGTTTATGAAAGGGTTTTAAAACCAAAATAAAACCGATCAGCCCAACTAGAAATGGGAACATCAAAAGAAATAAACTCAGATTTGGGTCAAGGCCCAATCCACTCAAATCACCAGGATTATCCGGATTCATAGCCCCGCCATTCACTACTCCAAAAATCGCAGCAATCCCCAATGGTATGGCTCCAATAGTATTCGCAATTAAAAATGCAATAATCGGAAGTAATAGGTACTTCCACCACTCATTGGGGCCTTTTAAGGCACGTTCCAGAAATTTCATATTATACGATTTAGTCGATTCTATATTTTAAAATCCAAACCTAATATAAATAATATAAAGCAAAAAAAAACGCTCAGTTGAATTGAGCGTTTTTAGATGATATCCTGATCTTAAACTATAAAGTATAGCGATAACACGATTTATATTTTAAGAAAATTATTTCTTTTTCCTTTTAGCATTTCGTTTGGCGTTTCTCTTTCTATTCTCACGTTGCTTCATTAATCCCTTTGATCCGGATGGCGTTTTAGAATTTTTGGCAGACTTTTCATGGAAACCACTGCCCTTTTTAGCAGCTAACTTGATTCTTACATTTCGAGTCTGAATCTTTTCGTCTTCCAAAAGCTGAGACGTTAACTCAACGCCTTCAGGAATTTCTTCCAATGCAACAGGCTGACCAATTAATGCCTCAACCTTTTCCATCAACTCCTCTTCCTTCTCATTCACAAAACTAATGGCAACCCCCTCTTTATCAGCACGCCCTGTACGGCCCACACGGTGAACATACTCCACGTAATTGCTTGGCATATCAAAGTTGATCACATGACTCACATTTTCGATATCAATACCACGAGCGGCAACATCAGATGATACAAGAACTCTGGCTCTTCCCTCTCTAAAAGAATTCAAGGCATTCAGACGGGTATTCTGAGCTTTATTCGAGTGAATAACACTCATATCGTCACCCAGCATTTCCTCTAAGCGATCAACAATACGATCCGCATTCTTCTTAGTTTCGGTAAAAATCATCACCTTATTGAAAACCTCTTTATCTTCCAAAAGAAATTTCAAAAGACTGACTTTACTCAAGACATTCTTAACATGATATTGTTTCTGATGGATATTTTTAACTGTACTGGCCTGAGGTGCCACTTCAATTCTTTGAGGTAATAATAAAAAATCGTCCGATAGTTTGGCTACAATATCTGAGAAAGTGGCAGAAAATAACAGATTCTGATGTTTTTCAGGAAGAATTTCGAAAATTGCCTTCAATTGAGGCATGAATCCCAAATCCATCATTTTATCAGCCTCATCAATCACTAAAGTTCTAATATTTGTAAACTTCAGAATTCGAGTCATATAAATGTCCATCAGACGACCCGGAGTCGCAACAAGAATATCCACACCTTCGTAAACCTTCTCCTTTTGTGTATTGATATTAACACCACCATAAAGACCTAAGGCTCTAATGTTCATATAGGGCGTCAAAAGTTCAATGGTTTCACAAACCTGAACAACCAACTCTCGAGTAGGAACAACGATTAAAGCCCTGGGATCCATTCCCTGTGCATAGCCTAATTTCATCAGAATTGGCATCAGATAAGCCAAAGTTTTTCCCGTACCGGTTTGGGCTATACCGATTACGTCTCTACCCGAACGAACAGGCGAAAAAACCTCTTGCTGAATCGAAGTGGGTTTATCGAAACCTGCATCGATAAGGGCATTTAAAATTGGCTTACTTAATTTGATGTCGTCAAATGAACTCATACTCTTTTTTTGTTTGTAGAAATTTGCGCAAAAGTAGTCATTTTATTCCGAGTAGATTAATATTGACAGACTTTATAATCAAAAACACTGCTTTAAAATAAGCTTTGAACTTCTTCTTTTAAAAATGCAATTGCTTTAGCGTGCGCCGATTGCTTATCCTGCATATGCGCCTCAATGATGGCTTTACTCAGATTTATAGAACTATCCGTTGGAACCAATTGCAGCGCTTCAGAATTCACCAATTGCACCAAACTTTCCTTAGCTGCCTTAATCAGCATCCATGCTTGTGGTGTGACATACAATTGCTGAGATAAATTATGCTCAAATTCGCCTCTAATCATTCCGAGCAAAACCTGATGAAGTTGCTGATTGGTCATGTCGGGCTGATTTTCACGAATAACCAAAGATTCGGGATGTATTCTTTCCAATAAGATAATAAGCCTTTCGTATGCCTGCAATCGTATTGGTGTAATTGCCTTTTGATTATTTAAGAAAACGTCTAATTTCATTTTCTTTTCTTCTTTCCCAAGCAATGCTTTTATCAAAAAATAAGCTGTTGCAAAAACAACAAGGGCTGGTAGTGTGTATTTTAATAAATCAAGCATAGTAGTAATTAGGTATATGAGTATAATAAAATCAATTTCAACTTACATTATCAAATATGAAAACATGCATCCCAACATATGAAATGTGTTTAAAAACATTACATTTGTAATTCAAATGTAAATTTGTCAACCACAAAAGTATCAAGCAATTTTATAAATCCCTAAAATTAACCAAGAATGTTAAAGGTTTCAAATCGCATCGCTTCAATGGAGTTATCTCCAACACTTGGCATGTCTCAAAAAAGTAGAGAACTGAAAGATCAAGGAATTGATGTGATTAATTTAAGTGTAGGAGAACCCGATTTTAAGACTCCCGATCATATTAAAGAGGCTGCTCACAATGCCATTGTCAACAACTATTCATACTATTCGCCAATTCCTGGTTTCTTAGAATTAAGAAAAGCGATTTGCAACAAACTTAAACGAGATAATCATCTGCAATATACGCCAGAGCAAATTGTCGTTTCAAATGGTGCAAAACAATCCATTCTTAACGTCATCATGTCAGTTATTAATCCTGATGATGAAGTTATAATTCCAAGTCCATATTGGGTGAGTTATGTTGAGATCGTAAAACTGGCAGAAGGTATCAATGTCTTTGTTCCTGCAGGTATCGAACAGAATTTCAAAATCACTCCAGAACAACTTGAAGCTGCCATAACACCTAAAACCAAAGCCTTTCTATTTAGTTCGCCTAATAATCCAACTGGAAGTGTCTACTCAAAAGAAGAACTGAAGGCTCTTGCTCAGGTTTTCGAAAAATATCCTGAGATTGTTATTATTTCAGATGAAATATACGAGCATATCAACTATATAGGTTCACACGAAAGTTTGGCTCAATTTGAAGAAATAAAAGATCGTGTGGTCATTATCAATGGCGTGTCAAAAGGCTATGCCATGACTGGATGGCGTATTGGCTATATTGCAGCTCCGCTTTGGATTGCGCAAGCTTGTACTAAACTTCAGGGACAAATGACTTCGGGTGCATCTACTATCGCACAAATGGCATCGGTTGAAGCTTTCAATGGGGATCAGATGTGCACACAAGAGATGAAAACAGCCTTCAAACAAAGAAGAGAAGTTGCTTTTGAGTTACTTTCTGAAATCTCTGGATTTGAAATTAAAAAACCTGATGGAGCATTCTACTTTTTTCCTGAAGTTTCAAAACTATTTGGCAAAAAATGGAATGGACAAACAATTAACAACCCAACAGACTTAAGCCTTTATCTTCTCGAAGAAGCGAAAGTTGCAACGGTTACAGGAGAAGCTTTTGGTGCGCCTAATTGCTTACGATTATCATACGCGACCTGCGAAGAGATAATGAAAACTGCAATTTCGAGAATTAAAAAAGCAATTGAACAATTAAATTAATCACAAAATATTGAACACATCAAGCCACCTCAAAAAGGTGGCTTTTTATTTGCTTGATAAACTTATATAAATCAATAAAATAAATAAGTCAATCAGTAAAACCTGATATTTATCTTCCTATTTTATTTGCGATTTATGATTCTGAAACTATATTTGTACTAACAATTCGGGATGTGGCGCAGTCCGGTAGCGTACTGGTCTGGGGGACCAGGGGTCGCAGGTTCAAATCCTGTCATCCCGACGAAACATAAAGGGAAACTCTAATTAGAGTTTCCCTTTTTTCATACATCTAAAAACACCAGCAAAATCAACACTTGCAAGCAGAGCTATCGTCTTGATAAATCAATTGAAAGATTATTACCACGACAAAATCACACACTTTCTACTTAACGAATAATGTTACCACCAATTGTCGGTTGCAACATGGTTGCAATAAATCATTCACTTTGCTTCTTAAAAAACAAAAAGCTGCAACGCATAACGAAGCAGCTTAAAGTAGTTTGAATTTAGAGGAATTCTAAGATAAAATGATCTTAGAGTAAAGATCAGGCGAAAATTGGCCTCCATCTGCCGTTCCAAAAAATGCATACACATGAACATTACCAGCTGGAACTGGCAAGGTAATTTCGGCTGACTGATCAGAACGAACTGAGGCT